>NZ_JBLUPX010000005.1:0-215386 GCF_048068235.1 Pseudomonas sp. NY15364
GAAACCGGTAACGAGTCCTATCGCCTGCAACACAGTAGCTTGGCGGCCCAGGCCAAGATCAAATCACGGGAGCGAAAGCGTAAGGGCGGCCAGGAACCGGAGGACGATGAGTCGTTCTGATTTCATGGTGACGACGGCCTGCTGCATGGCTGCATGTGGCAGGTCTTCAACAGCTGAACTGGGACAGCGAGGGAGTGGGTTCAAAAGCAGCTGCGCTGGTAGACTTATCCACAGTTGCTGGTAACAAAATCAGCAATCCGCCCTGGGTCAAATTTCAATCGGCAGGGTGGGTCAATTTTCCATCAGCGCCAACACCATAACCACTCCTTAGTAACTGTTTAGAATGCGACGACTACTCCAACGCCGCAGAGTGCAGATAACATCAACGTGACATCATTGGTCAATAGACGATAGTCGAAAAAGTGTCGAAATCAACGGGCGACAAAGTGCCGCAATGGGCAGTACGCATGAGGCGAAAGCCCCGGTTTTGCTGGCTTTGGGCAACGATGGGCAGCAATGGGCACCAGCAAAAACGGGTTCGATTCCCCCAACAATGAACGAACCCAAACCGCTCAACCATTTCCCCGGAACTTCTGCCCCCCAACGCCACCAGAACCCTATATGTCTTTTTTCTGGAGGCCCCTGGCGATGGAACAGTGGAATATCTGGCTTGAACGCGATGTCTGGCTCAACGTGGCGATTGTCCTGGTCGCCACGGCGCTGATCTACAGCGTGCTGCGCACCCTGGTGAATACCCTGCACAAGCGCCTTAAGGCTGGGTCGGCGGAACAGGAGAGCAGTTGGTCACACTTCATCGCCATGGTCATCGGCCGCACCAGCCGCGTGTTGTTGTTGGCGTTTTCCCTGCTGTTGGCGTTGCGTCTGGCGGACTTGCCGCTCGCCTGGCAAAGCGCGCTGAGCCATACCTGGTTCGTCGCCCTGGCCCTGCAGATAGCGTTGTGGGTCGATACCGGCGTGCGTCTGTGGTCGCGCAGCCTGGTGATGGGCAAGAGCGGCGGCAGCTACAACCCGGTGATGACCACCATCATCAGCATCATGGTGTTGATCGTGGTGTGGTCGGTGATGCTGCTGTCGATCCTGGCCAACCTCGGTGTGGATATCACCGCGCTGGTGGCCAGCCTGGGTGTGGGCGGTATCGCCGTGGCGCTGGCGGTGCAGACGGTGCTCAGCGATGTGTTCGCCTCGCTGTCCATCGGCGTCGACAAGCCGTTCGAGATCGGTGATTTCGTGGTGTTCGGCGAAGTCGCCGGGTCCATCGAGCATATCGGTCTGAAGACCACGCGTATTCGCAGCCTCAGCGGTGAGCAGGTGGTGTGCGCCAACGCCGATCTGCTGCGGCAGATCGTGCACAACTACAAGCGCATGAATACCCGCCGCATCGTCTTCAAGTTCGGCATCAACTACGACACGCCCAGCGCCAAGGTGCGCCAGGTGTCGGAAAAGGTCGGCGATATCATCCGCGCCACGCCCAAGGCCCGCTTCGACCGCGCGCATTTTCTCGGCTTCGATGAAAGCCAGCTGACCTTCGAGGTGGTGTATATCGTGCTGACCTCGGACTACAACCAGTACATGGACATCCAGCAGGAGATCAACCTGCAACTGCTCGATGCCCTGCGCGAGCTGGACGTGCGCTTCGCCCTGCCCCGCCGCGATCTGCGCCTGGTGGGCGAGAGGATGCCGGTACTCAAGGTCGACGGCCTGCCGCAGCCGGCCCAGAGCGAGGGCAACGATTCGGATCAACGCCTGCCAAGGTTCAGCTGACGGCAATGGCGGGAGGGCGCGAGAGCTGCTTGCAGGTTGACGAGCCGAGCAGCAACCAGTGCGCCATCCCGCCCGCCATCAAGGCTTCTTGCCATCACCCAAGCATTTGAAAAACCTGACATTTTCATCTTCACATCGACAGCGGTGACGGCTACTCTGCCGCCCCATGATTCGACGTCTACTGCTCCTGCTCTGCTGTTTCACAGCCCTTTCCCTACACGCCGCACCCGCCACTTTCGCCGAGGCCAAGCGCCTGGCCTGGCCGCTGTATGAGCAGCAATCCACCGAGTTCTATTGCGGCTGCAAGTACAGCGGCAATCGGGTCGATCTGCGCTCCTGTGGCTACACGCCACGCAAGAATGCCAATCGCGCCCAGCGCATCGAGTGGGAACATATCGTCCCGGCCTGGGTGATCGGCCATCAGCGTCAGTGCTGGCAGAAAGGCGGGCGCAAGAACTGCGCGGCCAACGATGCGCAGTTCCGCAAGGCAGAGGCCGACCTGCACAACCTGGTGCCGAGCATCGGCGAAGTGAATGGTGACCGCAGCAACTACAGCTTCGCCTGGCTGCCGCAGAAACCGCATCAGTACGGACGTTGCGAGACGGTGGTGGACTTCAAGGCGCACAAGGTGATGCCGCGCCCGGCCATCCGCGGGATGATCGCGCGCACCTATTTCTACATGTCCGACCGCTACAAGCTGCGCCTGTCGAAACAGGACCGGCAACTCTACGAAGCCTGGAGCAAGGCCTACCCGCCCAAGGTCTGGGAGCAGCAGCGGAACCAGCAGGTGGCTTGCGTGATGGGTTGGGGCAACCCCTATGTGGGCAAGGTGGATATGAGCCGCTGCGCGCGCAAGCGGGCGTAGGCAAACCGGACGCCAGCCACGTAGGGCGGACTCAGGAGCCTAAGCGAACAGTCCGCCGGGCCATGCCGAGTTCGGCACTACAATCCCCCAATTAAGCCCCAACGGCGGCGTAACTTGGCCCAGATGCACAACCGCATCGCGGCTGAAGCCGCTCCTACGGGTTTGCGTCGCGGCGCTCTATGCCAACCGCTGCAACTCGCGACGCACCATGTTGGCAAACTCCGGCGGGCTGAGCTGGTACAGCTCCTGCGCCACCCAGGGCAGCCAGCGTCCTTGCAGCTCGGCCTTGCGCGCCAACAGGCGCTGGGCCTCGGCTTCGGCGCGAGCCTGGCGCTCGCGGTGGTAGTCGGCGCGGCTCGGTTTTTCTGTGCTCACGGTGCAGCCCTTTTCCTCATATCGAGCAGAGCAGGCATAATCGCCGCCTGTTCGCCCATTTCGACCATCATCAATGCGCATCCACGTCAGTTTCATCGACCGCGTCGGCATCACCCAGGAAGTCCTGGCGCTGCTTGGCGGGCGTAATCTGAACCTCGATGCGGTGGAGATGGTACCGCCAAACGTTTATATCGACGCACCGACCTTGAGCGCCGCCGTGCTCGAGGAGCTGCGCGGCGCGCTGCTGCAGGTGCACGGCGTGCAGAGCGTTGAGGTGGTGGACATTCTGCCCGGCCAGCGCCGCCGCCTGCAGCTCGATGCCCTGCTGGCGGCCATGCCCGACCCGGTGCTGGCGGTAGATGACCGCGCCACCGTGCTGCTGGCCAACCCGGCGCTGGTGGACATGTGCAACCGCCCGCCCGAAGGCCTGAGCATCGCCGCGCTGTTCGCCGATGACGCGTTGCAGCAATCGCTGCTTGCCGCCGGTTTTCATCAGCCGCTGCGCGAGGTGCACTTCGCCGGTCAGCCGCTGCTGCTCGATGCCCAACCGATCACCGAAGACGGTCGCCTGACCGGCGGCCTGCTCACCCTGTATGCCCCGAGCCGCATGGGTCAGCGTTTGGCTGCACTGCATCACGACCATGCCGAGGGCTTCGATTCGCTGCTTGGCGAGTCAGCACCAATCCGTGCGCTCAAGGCCCGCGCCCTGCGTGTGGCGTCGCTCGATGCGCCGCTGCTGATCCACGGCGAAACCGGCACCGGCAAGGAGCTGGTGGCGCGCGCCTGTCACACCGTCAGCGTGCGTCGTACTGCACCTTTCCTCGCGTTGAACTGCGCCGCCCTGCCAGAGAACCTGGCCGAGAGCGAGCTGTTCGGCTACGCCCCCGGTGCCTTCACCGGCGCCCAACGTGGCGGCAAGCCAGGGCTGCTGGAGCTGGCCAACCAGGGCACGGTGTTTCTCGACGAAATTGGGGAGATGTCGCCCTATCTGCAGGCCAAGCTGCTGCGCTTTCTCAGCGATGGCAGCTTCCGCCGCGTCGGTGGCGACCGCGAAGTGAAGGTGGACGTGCGCATCCTCAGCGCCACTCACCGCGACCTGGAAAAGATGGTCGCCGAAGGCAGCTTTCGTGAAGACCTGTTCTACCGCCTCAACGTCCTCAACCTGGAAGTGCCGCCGCTGCGCGAGCGCGGCCAGGACATCCTGTTGCTTGCCCAGCACTTCATGGCCCAGGCCTGCGCGCAGATCCAGCGCCTGCCCTGCCGCCTGGCGCCGGCTACCTTCCCGGCACTGCTAGCTGGGCGCTGGCCGGGCAACGTGCGTCAGTTGCAGAACGTGATCTTCCGCGCGGCTGCCATCTGCGACAGCAACTGGGTGGAGATGGACGACCTGGATATCGCCGGCACCGAAGTGGCGCCAAGGGTGGAAGGGGAAGTCGCCAGCCTGGAACAGGCCATGGACGAATACGAGAAGGCGCTGCTGGAAAAGCTCTACGACAGCCACCCTTCCAGCCGCCAACTGGCCGCACGCCTGGGCACCTCGCACACCGCCATCGCCAAACGCCTGCGCAAGTACGGGATACCGGGCAAGCACTGACGCACTCGCTCCGTGGGTTAGGTGCCTGTTTTGAGCCTTGATAACACCGCAGATTCCGACGCGCCGTAACCCACCATCGGCGCAACGCGGAAGATCGCCCGGTGGGTTACGCGGCGCACCACCACCGCGCTGTCAGCTCGCTCATCGATCAGCGCCGCTAACCCACCCGGTTCTCGGCGTTGAATCAGATCGGCGTGGTGCTGGTCGGTACCTTGATCACCCCGCAGGCTACACGCGCCCCACCACCGCCCAGCGGCTGCGGATGATCGGCGTGGTTGTCGCCGCCAGCGTGAATCATCAGCGAACGATTATGCAGGTCTTCCAGACGCTTTAATCGCGGTGCCAGCACCGGCTGGCTGGCGCTGCCATCCTCGGTGACGAGCAACGCCGGTAGATCGCCAAGGTGGGCGTTGTCTTCCCAGGGGAAGCCATGGCGACCGGCGTTCTGCGGGTCCCAGTGGCCACCTGCTGCGCCGGCCGGTGTCAGCTTGCCGTCCACTTCGGCTGCATTGCAGTTGGCCTCGGCGTGTACGTGAAAACCATGCGTACCCGGCTCCAGTCCCTGCAGATCAGGGGTAAACACCAGCCCGTAGGGTGACTGACTAATGGTCAGGGTGCCGACAGATGCACCAGTACCTTTTTCAGTGGCCTGCTCGAGCGTCACCGTAACGGTCTCGCTGGCCTGCAGGCTGGTGGCGCCGAGCAGTGCGAATGCCAGGGGGATCAGGGGTCTCATGGTCGGTCTATCTCCTTGTTTATAAAGCCTCCCAGTTACCGACCCCAATGCCCTTGAGCGGTTCCAGCCAGATGACGTATCGATATCATTACACCGTAACGATTAAGCAACAATCGAGCGAAAGCCGCTCCGCGCCTGGTGTGACTTCGAATTTTCCATTTACGACGCACGGTTTCGTAACGATAACGTTCCGGGTTACTACTAGAGAATATCCAGAATATATTTAAGTCATTGATTTTATTAACATTTTTATCATTGGCACTCACATTGCAATCACCTTTCCACCTGCCCGCCACCTAGAAGCGGACACCTTTACCTCTGAGGATTTGACATGAGCGAGTTGCGTTTCACCGCCGATCACGAATGGCTGCGTCTGGACAACGATGGTCTGGTTACCGTCGGCATCACCCATTACGCCCAGGACGCGCTCGGCGACGTGGTGTATGTGCAACTGCCGGAACCCAAGTCCTACGCCCAGGGCGAGGAAGTGGCCGTGCTGGAGTCGGTGAAGGCCGCCAGCAACATCGCCATGCCGCTGGACGGCGAGATCGTCGAGGTCAACGCTGACCTGGAAGGCAGCCCGGAGCTGGTCAACGAATCGCCGCTGGACAAGGCCTGGTTCTTCCGCATGCGCCTGGCCGACAACGCCGTGCTGGCCGATCTGCTGGACAAGGCCGGCTATGATCGTCTGTTGAACGCCAACGCCGACGCCTGAGTGACCGCCATGACCAAGCTCGATACCCAGAACGAATTCATCGCCCGCCACATCGGCCCGCGCGATGCCGACACCGCAGCCATGCTGCAACTGCTCGGCTATGACTCGGTGGACGCGCTGACCAATGCGGTGATCCCCGAGTCCATCAAGGGCACCAGCATCCTCGGCGAACAGCCGGGCCTGTCGGAAGCCGACGCCCTGGCCAAGATCAAGGCCATCGCCGCCAAGAACCAGCAGTTCAAGAACTACATCGGCCAGGGTTACTACGGCACTCACACGCCGAGCCCGATCCTGCGCAACCTGCTGGAAAACCCGGCCTGGTACACCGCCTACACCCCGTACCAGCCGGAGATTTCCCAGGGCCGCCTGGAAGCGCTGCTGAACTTCCAGACCCTGGTCAGCGACCTCACCGGCATGCAGATCGCCAACGCATCGCTGCTGGATGAAGCCACTGCTGCTGCCGAAGCCATGACCTTCTGCAAGCGTCTGTCGAAGAACAAGGCTGCCAACACCTTCTTCGTTTCCCTGCACTGCCACCCGCAGACCCTCGACGTGCTGCGCACCCGTGCCGAGCCGCTGGGCATCGACATCGAAGTCGGTGACGAAGCCGCCATCACTGACGCCAGCGCCTACTTCGGCGCGCTGCTGCAGTACCCGGCAAGCAACGGCGACATCTTCGACTACCGCGCCCTGGTCGAGCGTTTCCATGCCGCCAACGCCTTGGTCGCCGTAGCTGCCGACCTGCTGGCTCTGACCCTGCTCACCCCGCCGGGCGAGTTCGGCGCCGACGTCGCCCTGGGCAGCGCCCAGCGCTTCGGTGTACCGCTGGGCTTCGGTGGCCCGCACGCTGCCTACTTCGCCACCCGCGACGCGTTCAAGCGCGACATGCCGGGCCGCCTGGTCGGCATGTCGGTCGACCGTTTCGGCAAGCCGGCCCTGCGCCTGGCCATGCAGACCCGCGAGCAGCACATCCGCCGCGAGAAGGCCACCAGTAACATCTGTACCGCCCAGGTGCTGCTGGCCAACATCGCCAGCATGTACGCCGTGTATCACGGCCCGAAAGGCCTGACCGAGATCGCTCAGCGCGTACACAGCTTCACCGCCATCCTCGCCCTGGGCCTGACCAAGCTGGGCCACAGCGTCGAGCAGCAGCACTTCTTCGACACTCTGAGCATCAAGACCGGCGCCAAGACCGCCGAGCTGCATGCCAAGGCCCGTGCTGCCGGCATCAACCTGCGTGAGATCGACGCCGAGCGTCTGGGTCTGTCGCTGGACGAAACCACCGACCAGGCCGCCGTCGAGGCGCTGCTGGCGCTATTCGCCGCTGATCAGGTCGCCCCTGCCGTCAGCGAACTGGCCGCACAGATCGCCAGCCGCCTGCCGCAAGGCCTGCTGCGCCAGTCGGCGATCCTGCAGCACGAAGTGTTCAACCGCTACCACAGCGAAACCGAGCTGATGCGCTACCTGCGCAAGCTGGCCGACAAGGATCTGGCGCTGGATCGCAGCATGATCCCGCTGGGCTCCTGCACCATGAAGCTCAACGCCGCCAGCGAGATGATCCCGGTGACCTGGCCGGAGTTCGGCAATCTGCACCCATTCGCTCCGGTCGAGCAGGCCGCGGGTTACACCCAGCTGACCACTGAGCTGGAAGCCATGCTCTGCGCCGCCACGGGCTACGACGCCGTGTCGCTGCAGCCTAACGCCGGTTCCCAGGGCGAGTACGCCGGCCTGCTGGCCATCCGTGCCTATCACCTGAGCCGTGGCGACGATCAGCGCGACATCTGCCTGATCCCGCAATCGGCCCACGGCACCAACCCGGCGACCGCCTCCATGGCCGGTATGCGCGTGGTGGTGACCGCCTGTGACGCACGCGGCAACGTCGACATCGCTGATCTCAAGGCCAAGGCCGAAGAGCACAAGGATCGTCTGGCTGCGATCATGATCACCTACCCGTCCACCCACGGTGTGTTCGAGGAAGGTATCCGCGAGATCTGCCAGATCATCCACGACAACGGCGGCCAGGTTTACATCGACGGCGCCAACATGAACGCCATGGTCGGCCTCTGCGCCCCAGGCCAGTTCGGCGGTGACGTCTCGCACCTGAACCTGCACAAGACCTTCTGCATCCCGCACGGCGGCGGCGGCCCGGGCGTCGGCCCGATTGGCGTCAAGTCGCACCTGGCGCCGTTCCTGCCGGGCCATGCGCACATGGCACGCAAGGAAGGTGCCGTCAGCGCCGCGCCGTTCGGCAGCGCCAGCATCCTGCCGATCACCTGGATGTACATCACCATGATGGGCGGCAATGGCCTCAAGCGTGCGTCGCAGATGGCCATCCTCAACGCCAACTACATCGCCCGTCGCCTGGAAGAGCACTACCCGGTGCTGTACTCCGGCGAAGGCGGCCTGGTGGCGCACGAGTGCATCCTCGACATCCGCCCGCTCAAGGACAGCAGCGGCATCAGCGTCGACGACGTGGCCAAGCGCCTGATCGACTTCGGCTTCCACGCCCCGACCATGTCCTTCCCGGTGGCCGGCACCCTGATGATCGAGCCGACCGAGAGCGAGTCCAAGGAAGAGCTGGATCGCTTCTGCGATGCCATGATTGCCATCCGTGAGGAAATCCGCGCGGTCGAGCAAGGCCGTCTGGATAAAGACGACAACCCGCTGAAGAACGCCCCGCACACCGCCCTGGAGCTGGTTGGCGAGTGGAACCACGCCTACAGCCGCGAGCAGGCCGTGTACCCGCTGGCGACGCTGATCGAGGCCAAGTACTGGCCGCCGGTTGGCCGCGTGGACAACGTCTACGGCGACCGCAACCTGGTCTGCGCCTGCCCGTCCATCGAGGCGTATCAGGACGCGTAAGCACGGTGAACGTCCCCTCTCCCACTTGCGAGAGAGGGGACGGTTCAGTAGCTAGCCTCCCCTATTTTCGGCTCCCCTTACCGGGGCGAGCCTGTTCATCCCGAGAAAAACGATAAAGAGGGCCTCACCATGTTCAGCAAGCACGACCAACTGCAGGGCTATGACGACGCCCTACTCGCGGCGATCCAGGCCGAAGAACAGCGCCAGGAAGACCATATCGAGCTGATCGCCTCGGAGAACTACTGCAGCCAGCGCGTCATGCAGGCGCAAGGCAGCGGCCTGACCAACAAGTACGCCGAAGGCTATCCGGGCAAGCGCTACTACGGTGGTTGCGAGCATGTGGACAAGGTCGAGGCACTGGCCATCGAGCGCGCCAAGCAGCTGTTCGGCGCCGACTACGCCAACGTCCAGCCGCACTCCGGCTCTTCGGCCAACAGCGCCGTGTACCTCGCACTGCTGAACGCGGGCGACACCATCCTCGGCATGAGCCTGGCCCACGGCGGCCACCTGACCCACGGTGCCAAGGTGTCGTCCTCGGGCAAGCTGTACAACGCCGTGCAGTACGGCATCGACGAGAACGGTCTGATCGATTATGACGAGGTCGAGCGCCTGGCCGTCGAGCACAAGCCGAAGATGATCGTCGCCGGCTTCTCGGCCTACTCGCGCGTGCTGGATTTCCCGCGTTTCCGCGCCATCGCCGACAAGGTCGGCGCACTGCTGTTCGTCGACATGGCTCACGTTGCGGGCCTGGTCGCGGCCGGTCTGTACCCGAGCCCGGTGCCGTTCGCCGATGTGGTTACCACCACCACGCACAAGACCCTGCGCGGCCCGCGTGGCGGCCTGATCCTGGCGCGCAAGAACGAGGAGATCGAGAAGAAGCTCAACTCCGCCGTGTTCCCCGGTGCCCAGGGCGGCCCGCTGATGCACGTGATCGCGGCCAAGGCGGTGTGCTTCAAGGAAGCACTGGAGCCGGGCTTCAAGACCTACCAGCAGCAAGTGATCGACAACGCCCGCGCCATGGCGGCGGTGTTCGTCGAGCGCGGCTATGACGTGGTTTCCGGCGGTACCGACAACCACCTGATGCTGATCAGCCTGGTCAAGCAGGGCCTGACCGGCAAAGCGGCCGACGCGGCGCTGGGCGACGCTCACATCACCGTGAACAAGAACGCCGTGCCGAACGACCCCCAGTCACCGTTCGTCACCTCCGGCATCCGCATCGGTACCCCGGCGGTGACCACCCGCGGCTTCAAGGAAGGCGAATGCCGCACCTTGGCCGGCTGGATCTGCGACATCCTCGACGACCTGGAAAACCCGGCCGTGATCGAGCGCGTGCGCGGCCAGGTCGCCGACCTGTGCACCACCTTCCCGGTCTACGCTGACTGACACACAACGTACAACGGGCCGCACCGCGGCCCCAACCGGTGCGCGCGGCGCACCCAACAGGAAATCGACATGACCACTGAAACTCTCGCCAAGACTCCGCTGCACGCCCTGCACCTCGAACTCGGCGCGCGCATGGTGCCCTTCGCCGGCTATGACATGCCCGTGCAGTACCCGCTGGGCGTGATGAAGGAACACCTGCACACCCGTGAGGCCGCCGGTCTGTTCGACGTCTCGCACATGGGCCAGGTCCTGCTGCGTGGTGAGAACGCTGCACGTGCTCTGGAAACCCTGGTGCCGGTGGATATCATCGATCTGCCGCTGGGTACACAGCGCTACGCCATGTTCACCGACGCCCAGGGCGGCATCCTCGACGACCTGATGGTCGCCAACCTGGGTGACGACACCCTGTACCTGGTGGTCAACGCCGCCTGCAAGGATCAGGACCTGGCCCACCTGCAGAAACACATTGGCGAGCAGTGCCAGATCGAGAGCCTGTTCGAGGAGCGCGCCCTGCTCGCCCTGCAAGGCCCGAAGGCGGCTGAAGTTCTGGCCCGCCTGGCACCGGAAGTGAGCAAGATGACCTTCATGCAGGTTGCCCGCGTGCGTCTGCTGGGCAGCGAGTGCATCGTCAGTCGCAGCGGCTACACAGGTGAAGACGGCTTCGAGATTTCCGTCGCCGTCGATCAGGCCGAAGCCCTGGCGCGCAGCCTGCTGGCCGAAGTGGAAGTCGAGGCCATCGGCCTGGGCGCGCGTGACTCGCTGCGCCTGGAAGCCGGCCTGTGCCTGTACGGCCATGACATGAGTAGCGCCACCACGCCGATCGAAGCCAGCCTGCTGTGGGCGATCTCCAAGGTGCGCCGCGCTGACGGCGAGCGTGCCGGCAACTTCCCGGGCGCCGAGCGCGTATTCGAGCAACAGCAGAAAGGTGTAGCGCGCAAACGTGTCGGCCTGCTGCCGCAGGAGCGCGTGCCGGTGCGTGAAGGTACGGAAATCGTCGATGCCGACGGCACCGTGATCGGCCAGGTAAGCAGCGGCGGCTTCGGTCCGACTCTCGGCGCACCGGTCGCGATGGGCTACGTCAATGCCAGCCACACCGCCATCGACAGCGACGTCTGGGCCGTGGTTCGTGGCAAGCGCATTGCCATGAAGGTCGCCAAGACCCCGTTCGTGCCACAGCGCTACTACCGCGGCTGATTTGCTCACTTTCCCGTTCGAGGGAAAGGGCAATGGCGTAGGGCGGGTGAAACCCGCCGTATGGATCTGGCGGGTTGCACCCGCCCTACGCGCCGCCAATCTCGTAGCCCGAATGCAGTCCGCGGATGCCCTGAAAAGCTCCCCGATTGCCTCCGGGCTGCGTCGTTTCTACCCCCTGATCCGCTCGTAAGGCACCCGCTCGCGCCCGGCACGCAGCGTCTGTGCCCACCAGTTCAACTGCACCAGCGTATGCGCCAACGCCGAGTTGGCGGGCCGTGGTTCGCTCAACTGGCCCTGCTCATCGAACTGCTCCCAGGCATTGGTGAAGCACACCGAGCTACGCACGGTCATCGCATGCAACTCCGCCAGCACCTGACGCAGTTGCTCCACCGCGCGCAGCCCGCCGGACACCCCGCCATAACTGACGAACCCCACCGGCCGCGCTTCCCAGGATGCCGGCACCTCGTCGATGAACTGTTTGAGCGCCGCCGGATAGCCGTGGTTGTACTCCGGGGTGACAATCAGAAAGGCATCGGCGCGCAGCAACTGCTGCAGCGACTGATGGCGTTGCGCGGCGAGCTCCTGCGCCTCGCCGGGCTGGCGAAACATCACGGCCGGGTCGACCAGGCTCAGCTCGAGATGGACGCGCACCGCTCCTTCCACGAACGCCCGCTGACTGTCGGCCAGGTTGCCGAGCGCAGTGGCGTAGCGGTTTCCACGCTGCATTTCTACGAGACCAAGGGGCTGATCCACAGCCAGCGCAATGCTGGCAATCAGCGGCGTTATCGGCGTGATGTGCTGCGCCGCGTCGCGCTCATCAAGGTGGCGCAGCGCCTGCGCATTCCCTTGGCCGATATTGGTTTGGCGCTGAGCACACTGCCTTGCGATCACATGCCCACGGCAGCGGACTGGCAGCAACTGTCGGCACAATGGCAGCGCGATCTGGACGCGCGTATCGAGCAAATGACGCGACTGCGCGACCAGCTCACCGGCTGTATCGGTTGCGGTTGCCTGTCGATGCAGGACTGCCCACTGCGCAACCCCAGCGACGAACTCGGCGCACAGGGTGCTGGCGCGCGTTTGCTCGAAACGGATTAATCGTCCAGGCAGTTGCGCCTGTTGCTGAACACCTCGCGGCGGATGTCGCGCACATCCAGGGAGATCGCCGGTACCTGCGGCAGACGCTCGACCAGTGCGCGCACGACGCGCCGCGACAGCGCCCGCTTGTCGTCATCGCTGCGCCCGGCCAGCACGTAGAAGATCAGGTGCACGAACATTCCCTGCTCGCCGCCGACGCAGTGGTGCTCGTACAAACTCAGACGCACCTTGACCTCGCCGGGTTGGAACAACCCCGTGGCAGCCGCCTGGTCATGCACCAGTTGCACCAGCTCCTGCGGCGCGATCAGCTCACTCACCTCGCGGGCGGCTTCGATCAGGCAATGCGGCATGGATAAACCCTTGATGTAAGTGAACTTGTCATACGTTATCACACAACAAATTCGATACCAGATGGTTTACCCGCTCTGCGCTGAACGCCCTCGGCATAACCGATAGCGCAGCTACACCGGGAAAGACTACTCAGACTTTCGTCTAGCCATACGTTGACAAGCGATAAAAAGGCTGTCGATAATCCAGAAAGTTGTATGACGACATATGACAACGATAACAACAATAATCAGGGCCATAATATGACTGTCCTCGCCTCTCTCTCAGTACAGCAGCCCCTCGCCTGCTCGCCCCCCATCGTTGCCACACGCCACAGCACCGGATTCGCCGGCGGCTGACTTCAGCCACCAGCAATGACCGGCCGCGTTCGGCCGGGCTATCGCCCTCTACGGGGCAAACACAACATTCCCATCATGCAGGTCCTGATGCAGACCGGCAGGGGATGGTTCGTTCAAAAACTGGGAGCACAACAACAATGACCGCACGCAACATCATTCCATTGGCCCTGCTCGGCAGCACGGCTCTGGCCCTGGTTATGCCGACCGCCACGCACGCCGCCGGCTTCGTCGACGACGCCAAAGTCACCCTCGGCCTGCGCAACTACTACTTCAACCGTAACTACCTGAATAACACGGATCCGCGGATCAACGGTGAGCGCCAAGGTCAGGCCTCGGGTTGGACCCAAAGCTTCATCTTAGATGCTCGCTCCGGCTATACCGAAGGCACTGTCGGCTTCGGTCTCGACGTACTCGGCATGTACAGCATGAAACTCGATGGCAATGCCAACAGCAGCAACAGTGGCTTGCTGCCGGAACACGGCCCAGCGACTAACCGCAACGTGCCGGACGAATTCGGGCGCACTGCCGTTGCCGCGAAGGCCAAATTCTCCAAGACTGAACTGAAGGTCGGTGAGTGGTTTGCAGTGCTGCCGGTCCTGCGTGCTGACGACGGCCGTTCTCTGCCGCAAACCTTCCAGGGCGCGCAGATCACCTCCAGCGAGATCGATGGCCTGACCCTGTACGGCGGCCAGTTCTGGAAAAACAGCCAGCGTCACGATGCCAGTCGTGAAGACATGTCCTACAGCGGTGTCGAAGGCGGCGACTTCAACTTCGCCGGCGGTGAGTTCCGCTTCAACGCCAACAACACCATGGTCGGCCTCTGGCATGCTCGCTTGGAAGACATCTACAAGCAAAGCTACCTGCAATTGACTCACAGCCAACCTGTGGGTGACTGGGTACTGGGCGCCAACCTCGGCTACGTGACGGGTAAAGATGAAGGCGCCGCTAAGGCCGGCGACTTGGACAACAAGGTCTATCAGGGCGCGCTCAGCGCCAAGAAAGGCAACAACACCTTCACCGTGACTTACCAGAAAATGGGCGGCGACACCAAGTTCATGCGCGTCGATGGCGCCAGCGGTGGCACCCTGGTCAACGACGGTTTCACCAACGCTTTTGACGCCCCCAACGAGCGCTCCTGGCAGCTGCGCCATGATTACAACTTCGCTGGCCTCGGCGTTCCGGGCCTGACCCTGATGAACCGCTACACCAGCGGCTCCAACATCCACACCAACGGTCGTACCGATGTAGAAGAGTGGGCACGCGAATCCGAGCTGGCCTACACCATCCAAGAAGGCACGCTGAAGAACCTGAGCGTGCGCTGGCGTAACTCCAACCTGCGTCGTGATGGCACCGGCCAGGACTTCCACGAGAACCGTCTGATCATCAACTATCCGCTGTCGATTCTGTAATACCGGACGCTTCACTGCGTCCTATTGACTCCTGTGTGTTAACGGCACTTTACGCCCGTCCTCGTGACGGGCTTTTTTTGCCTGTCTCCCAGGCCCCTCTCGGGCTGGGACCTACGCCGCTGAACGGCTGTAGGGTGCGCCGTGCGCACCGGATTGTTGCGTGAAGAAGCGGTGCGCACAGCGGCTATCAAGCACGACAACCTCCACGCCTGCGCTCCGAGGCGTACTGCTGCGCGAGTACGCCCTACAGGCGTGTACCACTTTTTCGCCTGGCAGGCCGATGCGCACAGCGCACCCTACCTCAGGGTCGCAGCCATCTGCGCCAACACCGTGAGCACATCTCGCCCCAGCTTCTGCGAGCGCGCGCCGTTCCAGCCGGTGCGTGGCTGCGGACTATCGTCATGGTCCTTGAACGGCATCTCGATGGTGAACGACAGACAATCGAAGGCCTCGCCCACCGCATTGCAGGCCAGGGTCAGGTTGGCCTGGCCCGGCTCATCTCGCGGATAACCGAAGCGGGTCTGAAACTCGGCGCCGATAGCAACCAGACGACTGCGGAAGTCTTCTTCCAACGCTGCCAACCGTGGCGTGTAGCCCGGATTGCCTTCGCAACCGGCGGTGAACACATGAGGAATTTCCTCGTCGCCATGAATGTCGAGGAACAGGTCGACGCCAATACGTTGCATATGCTGCAGCACGAACAGCACCTCGGGACTGCGCTCGGAGCTGGCGGACTGCCAGGCACGATTGAGGTCCTGCCCGGCATAGTTGGTGCGCAGGTGACCGCGATAGGCGCCGTCCGGGTTCATGTTCGGCACCAGATAGAACTCGGCCTCGCGCAGCAAGGCGACAACCTCGGCATCCTGCGGGTTCTGCAGGCGCTTGATCAGTCCTTCCATGAACCATTCGGCCATGTGCTCGCCCGGATGTTGTTGGGCGATGATCCATAGTTTGCGCGGCGCGCCCGTCTGGCCAGCGATACGTAGCAACTGGATATCACGGCCTTCCAGGCTTCTGCCGCTGGCCACCAGTTCAGCGCCGCGCTCCAGCGCGTTAACAATCAAACGTTCATGCCGCGCTCGCGGGTAGGGCTCGAAATAAGCGAACCAGACACGTTCATGCTCGGCCTGCAACTCGAAGTGCAGCTGACCGTCCTGGTAACGGGTCGGCACGCGAAACCAGTCCTGCTGGTCGTAACTGGCCACGGCCTGGTAACCGTCCCAGGCGCGGTTGTAGGCCGACTGCCCGGCATTGGTCAGGCTGAAGCCGTGGCGTTGCCCCAGCTGGAGGCCCTCGACCTGAAAGTGAAACCACTGGAAATGGTGGCTGTTGAGGTCCGGGCGCATGGCCAGCAAGACGCGCTGCGGGTCACTGGCGTCGATGACCTGGATGTTGCCACTGTCGAAATCCGCACTGATTTTCATGACTGCCTCGTAAGCGAAATCAGCGCTCAGGATTGCAGTTCATGGCGCGAGTGTGAAGTCGCACCGCGACAGACTGATCAACGACAGCGAACTATGGTGGCAAGGGTCAGCCTAATAGCGACTTGCCCTGTTTCTCGCCTACGGAGTTTCTGCCATGCCCAGCCCGATAAACCTGCGTCACGCCACCACCGCCCTGCTCGCTCTCGCTCTACTGGCGGGCTGCGCCGGGCGTGAACCCGATTCCAGCGCGCCGGAAGAACAGCCGCAGGTCGACCAGCCCATCACCCAGACCGAACAAGACCAACTGCGCCAGCAAGCCCAACGCGGTGATCTGGAAAGCCAGTTCCAGCTCGGCAGCAGCTACTTCGTCGGCCAGCCGGAAAAGAACATCAAGCAAGCCGAGTACTGGTGGAAGCAGGCCGCAGACAAGGGTCACTCCATGGCTGCGGTCAGTCTTGCCTGCCTCTATACCGGGCGTGACGCACCGGAGTTTGCCAACCAGCGCGACATGCTCAAGTACCTCAACCAGTCAGCCGCTGCGGGCAACCCGATGGCGCAGCATGTTCTGGGTAACCTTTACCGACGCGGCGAAGGCGGCGTAGCGCGTGACCCCGACCAGGCCCAGCGCCTGTACCAGAGTGCCTGCCAGCAGAACTACGAGCTCTCCTGCACGGCGCTGGGTCGTCAGTAACGCTGCCGCAGAGCCAACTCGCGCGCGAGCCCTGTTACAACACAGCATGGCCAACGCGCAGCAGGCTTTGAACGGGTTATCAGGGCTGCTAGTCGAACAGCGCATTGCCGCTTTCCATATCGCAAGGCGCGGAGAAGTGCTCGTGAAAGATCAGCCAGCGACTGCCTCGGCGGCGCAGGCACTGAGTCACGCGCATCCAGCAGGTTTCCAGTTCGCCCTTGTCATTGGTGCCGCCGCAGCGCAGCAGGTAATGAGTGACGCCAAGATCGCCCTCGGCGGTGAACGAACGTCGGCTCGTGCGGTTCGAAACGCCCTTCGCCGCTGCACATTTCCATGCAGGCCTGCCAATGCGCCTGGTATGCCGGGCGCCCCTGGAAGCGCAGCGGCCCCACAGCATCGTAGGCGACCACGCCTTCCACGTAGTGACCCATGATGCGTGCCACAGCTTTGCTGCGGCAGGCGTCGGTCCAACTGCTCAGTGCATCTTGCAGTTCATGCTGGCTCATATCGATTTTCCTTCGTGCGTGGATTGGGTGACTCAATGGCCAGCTTGCCGCCACGCATGCGCACCGTGGTGGCGCTCTGCACCGACTGCAACGCCTCGGCTGCAAGCATGCGCCCGCTCTCCCGCACACGCTGGGCGTAGGCGTGGCACTCACTGTCATGGGGGGGCTTTCGGGGGAGCTGTGCAGCTCCTGTTCGTTGGCGTAAACAAGGCAGAGGTATTTAATGGCGCGCTCCAGTTCCTGTGCGGTGGGTACTGGATAGTCGAATGCGACGAAGGTATTTCGACATTGGCCGGAAAAACATCGTCGAGGCCGACGAACGGTCGGGGTCGCCGCGCATCGGACTCCGAACTGCACCCTGCGCAGGGGTGAGTCGAAGCCAGCCCCACCCTATTCTGGGACTTCGACGCTGACGTGAATGGCGTCGTGGCGCCAGAACTCCAGGTCGCAGTCGATGATGCGCCCGTGCTGGTCGCGGTTGACCCGGGTGATGCGCAGCGCCGGACTGCCCGGCGCCACCTTGAGGCTGGCAGCAGCCTCGGCATGTAGCGCGGTGGGCACCATGTCGAAACGCACGCGGCCATAGTGAATGCCGTACTCGCAGGCATAGAGGTCGGTCAGCGAACGCGTCAGGTCGAACTCGAGAATGCCGGGGAAGTAGGCCGGATTCAGATAGTGCTCGACATACAGCACCAGACGCCCATCGATACGCCGTGCGCGGCACACCTGATAGACGCTCGACAACGCCGGCAACTCCAGCACCTGGCAGATCTGCGCGGGGGCCGGCATCAAGCGCGCACTCAGGACGTCGGTAGCCGGCACTCGCCCCTGCTCGGCGACCATGGCATGAAAGTGGGTGCGCACCAGGGGGTTGTAGGCCACCCGCGTAGGTGAAACGAACCAGCCACGACGCTCCTCGCGATAGACCAGCCCCTGCGCCTCCAACTGGCCGAGCGCCTCGCGCAGGGTAATGCGCGTGGTATCGAACAACTCGCTGAGCTTACGCTCGGCCGGCAACTTGCTGCCAGAGGGCAACAAGCCGCGGTCGATCTGCTCCTGCAACGCGCGGCAGATGATGGTGACGGCCCGTGGCGCTTCTTCGCGCATCAAAACTTCCCCTTTTGGACTAGTCCAGCCCCATCACAGGGCAAAAACCGCTCGCTCAGATGGGTTACAAGCCTAGGCAGTCTAGATGACTGATAGATGACAGCCATGCAGCAAGCACGCCGCATGCCACTGCCTGCCCCCCCTTTGCAGCCCGCGAAATCAGCTACTTATCCATGGTCTACGCTTGTGAAGCGCGCCAGCCGCTTACACCTAGACATCTGCCTCACCATGGCTGGACATAAAACTGTCATTGAAGGCGCTTAGATTGGCTCGGGTATTGCTGATCTAGACCAACACTCTCACTGCAAAGGAGTTTCCAATGAAACAACTGCTGCTGGCTTCACTGATGGGTTCGGCCATCGCCCTGGCGACTTCCGCCATGGCCGAAGGCACCGACTTGCAGGCACTGGAACAGGCTGCACGCGCCGAAGGCGTGGTGAATAGCGTGGGTATGCCCGACAGCTGGGCCAACTGGAAAGACACCTGGGCGGATCTGGCCAAGCTCTATGGCCTCAAGCATCAGGACACCGACATGAGCTCGGCACAGGAAATCGCCAAGTTCGCCGCCGAGAAGGACAATGCCACCGCCGATATTGGTGACGTCGGTGCCGCCTTTGGTCCTATCGCCGTGCAGCAGGGCGTGACCCAGCCGTACAAGCCGAGCACCTGGGAGCAGATCCCGAGCTGGGCCAAGGACGCCGATGGCCACTGGATGCTGGCGTACACCGGCTCCATCGCCTTCATCGTCAACAAGCAACTGGTCAAGGACGCTCCGAAATCCTGGGCTGACCTGAAGAACGGCAAGTACCGCGTCGCCATCGGTGACGTCAGCGCTGCAGCCCAGGCCGTCAATGGCGTGCTGGCTGCCGCCATCGCCAATGGCGGTGACGAGAAGAACATCCAACCCGGCCTGGACTTCTTCGCCACCATCGCCGAGCAGGGCCGCCTGTCGCTGTCCAACCCGACTATCCAGACTCTGGAAAAGGGCGAAGTGGAAGTCGGCATCGTCTGGGACTTCAACGGCCTGTCGTACCGCGACCAGATCGACCCCAACCGCTTCGAGGTGCTGATCCCTTCCGATGGTTCGGTGATCTCTGGCTACACCACCATCATCAACAAGTACGCCAAGAACCCCAACGCGGCCAAGCTGGCGCGTGAGTACATCCTCTCCGACGCAGGCCAGATCAACCTGGCCAAAGGCAATGCCCGACCGATCCGCGCCGAGCACCTGACCCTGCCGGCCGAGGTGCAGGCCAAGCTGCTGCCCAACGAGCAGTACGCCAAGGTCAAGCCAATCGCCGACGCGGCTGCCTGGGAGGCCACCTCCAAGGCACTGCCACAGATGTGGCAAGAGAACGTGATCATCAATATGGAATAACCGGGGCTCGGTGGTAGGCGCTTCAGCGGCGACAGTCGCGGCTGAAGCCCCTCCCACAAGCTGCTCCCGCAGCCAATACCTGTAGGAGCGGCTGGGCGGCATACCGCTTCAGCCGCGAAACGCTTCCATCGTTTTCAGGATTCCCCATGCCTTCCAAGGTCATCCTCGTCGTGCTCGACGGCCTCAGCCACTCGGTCGCACAACACGCCATGGGCCATCTGCACGCTTGGTGCGACGCCGGGCGCGCGGCCTTCTACCGCCTCGACTGCGAGCTGCCGGCGCTGTCGCGCCCGCTCTACGAGGCCATCCTCACTGGCGTGCGCCCCATCGACAGCGGCATCGTGCACAACGATGTTTCGCGTCTGTCGCGCGAAAGCAGCCTCTTTCATTACGCCCGCGATGCCGGTCTGAGCACCGCCGCCGCGGCCTATCATTGGGTCAGCGAGCTGTACAACCGCTCGCCCTTCGTCGCCGTGCGCGACCGGCATACCTGCGATGAATCGCTGCCGATCCAGCATGGCCACTTCTATTACGCCGACCACTACCCGGACTCGCACCTGTTCGTCGACGCCGAGAGCCTGCGTTTGCAGCACACGCCAGACCTGCTGCTGGTGCACCCGATGAACATCGACGACGCCGGCCACAAGCACGGCCTGGACAGCTCCCAGTACCGCAACGCCGCGCGGATGGCCGACGTGCTGCTGGCCGACCATCTGCAGAACTGGATCGATGCCGGCTATCAGGTGCTGGTCACCGCCGACCACGGCATGAACGTCGACCGTTCGCACAATGGCCTGCTGCCAGAAGAGCGCCAGGTGCCACTGTTCGTCATCGGTGATGCCTTCAGCCTCGATGCCAATGCGCGCCCACGCCAGCTCGAGCTGTGCGGCAGCATCTGCCAGTTGCTCGGTGTCCCGCACGACAAACCCTACTGCGCGGGGTTGCTGAAATGAGCGCGCCATCCTCCCTGCGACGCTGGCTGCCGCTGTTGTGCCTGCTGCCCTTCACCCTGTTCTTCGTGGTGTTCCAGGTGGCGCCACTGGTGTGGGTGGCGGTCAATAGTCTGAACAGTCCCGCTGGCTGGGGCCTGGGCAATTTCGAGAAGATCTTCGCCTCCAGGTTCTATATGCAGGCGATCAAGCACAGCCTGGAAATCGCCTTCTGGTCGAGCCTGTTCGGCATGGCCATCGCCATCCTCGGCAGCTACTCGCTGCGCCAGGTGGACTCGAAGCTGCGCGACTTCGTCATCGCCTTCTCCAACATGACCAGCAACTTCGCCGGGGTGCCGCTGGCCTTCGCCTTCATCATCCTGCTCGGCTTCAACGGCGCGCTGACCCTGCTGCTGATCCAGCTTGGCCTGATCGAGAGCTTCAACCTCTACTCGAAGAACGGCCTGATCGTGCTCTACACCTACTTCCAGATTCCGCTCGGCGTGCTGCTGCTCTACCCGGCCTTCGACGCCCTGCGTCAGGACTGGCGTGAGTCCGCAGCCTTGCTCGGCGCCGGCACCTGGGACTTCTGGCGCCATATCGGCCTGCCGGTGCTGACGCCTGCGCTGCTCGGCACCTTCGTCATCCTCCTGGCCAATGCTCTGGGCGCCTACGCCACGGTATATTACCTGACCACCGGCAACTTCAACGTACTGCCGATCCGCATCGCGACGATGGTCTCCGGCGACATCTCGCTGGACCCGAACCTGGCCAGCGCCCTGTCGATGATCCTGGTCGGGCTGATGGTGCTGATCACCGCCGTCCACCAGTTGCTGCTGAAAAGGAGCCAGCATGTCACGCGCTAACAGGCCGTTTAAAAACGTAGGCGAGGCCGCCGATGCGAGGCAAAAACAGGCGAAAAAGCGGAGTTTACAAGCTGTAAATGAGCATTTTGAGCCTGGTTTTAACGAAGCAGCGGCAACGCAGGTAGTGTTTAAACCGCCTGTGAAAGCCCCCACCGCCAGCCTTTACCACCGCATCGTGGTCTGGTTGCTGTTCCTCATCCTGCTGCTGCCGCTGGCCGGTACCCTGCTTTACTCGCTATCCACCAGTTGGTCGGCGACCATCCTGCCGGACGGCCTGACGCTGAAGTGGTACGCCGCGCTGTGGAGTGATGAGCGCTTCCTGCGCGCCTTCGGCCAATCGCTGCTGGTGTGCTTCGGCGCCCTGGCGTTGTCGGTGGTGTTGATCCTGCCGCTGATGTTCGTGGTGCATTACCACTTCCCCAAGCTCGACACGCTGATGAACGTACTGATACTGCTGCCGTTCGCCGTGCCGCCGGTGGTGTCCTCGGTGGGCCTGCTGCAGCTCTACGGCTCCGGGCCGCTGGCGATGACCGGCACGCCGTGGATTCTGCTTGGCTGCTACTTCACCATTGCCCTGCCGTTCATGTACCGCGCCATCGCCAACAACCTGCAGGCGATCAACCTGCGCGACCTGATGGACGCCGCTCACCTGCTCGGCGCCAGTACCTGGAAGGCGGCCTTCCTGGTGGTGCTGCCGAACCTGCGCAAGGGCCTGATGGTGTCGTTGTTCCTCTCCTTCAGCTTCCTGTTCGGCGAGTTCGTCTTCGCCAACATGCTGGTGGGCACCCGCTATGAAACCCTGCAGGTGTACCTGAACAACATGCGCAACAGCAGCGGCCACTTCAACAGTGCGCTGGTGATTTCCTACTTCTTCTTCGTCCTGGTATTCACCTGGGCGGCCAACCGTTTGAACAGGGACAAGGCATGAGCTTGCTGAGCATCCAGAACCTGCATAAAAGCTACGGCGACACCCGTATCTTCAGCGACATCAACTGCGAGATCGGCCAGGGCGAGTTCGTCACCCTGCTCGGCCCCTCCGGCTGCGGCAAGTCCACCCTGCTGCGTTGCATCGCCGGGCTGACCGACGTCGACGGCGGGCAGATCAATCTCGGTGGCGAAGACCTGGTGCCCCTGCCGCCGCAAAAACGCGGTATCGGCATGGTGTTCCAGAGCTATGCGCTGTTCCCCAACATGAGCGTGGCGCAGAACGTCGCCTTCGGCCTGCGCATGCAGAAAGTGGCCAGGGACGAAAGCGAGCAGCGCGTGCGCGAGGCACTGGCCATGGTCGAGCTGGGCGACTTCGCCGCACGCTATCCGCACCAGCTCTCCGGCGGCCAATGCCAGCGCGTGGCCCTGGCCCGCTCACTGGTCACCCGCCCGCGCCTGCTGCTGCTCGACGAGCCGTTGTCGGCCCTCGATGCACGTATCCGCAAACACCTGCGCGAACAGATCCGCGCGATCCAGCAGGAACTGAACCTGACCACCATCTTCGTCACTCACGATCAGGAAGAAGCGCTGACCATGAGCGATCGTATTTTCCTGATGAATGCCGGCCAGATCGTCCAGAGCGGCGACGCCGAAACTCTCTACACCGCGCCGGTGGATGCCTTCGCCGCTGGGTTCATCGGCAACTACAACCTGCTCGAGGCCGATGCCGCCAGCCGCCTGCTGCTGCGCCCGGTCAACAGCCGAGTAGCGATCCGCCCGGAGGCAATCCAGATCGGTGGGGTGGGAATCGAAGGCACCATTGTCAGCCACAGCCTGCTGGGTAACGTCGTGCGCTACCGGGTCGAGGCCCGCGGCGTGCAACTGCTGGTGGACGTGCTCAATCGCTCTGCCGCCGACCTGCACCACAATGGCCAGAGTGTCAGCCTGGCCATTGGTGCCGATGCAATCCGGGAGGTGGCGTGATGGCCCTGGCGATTTTCGACCTCGACGAAACCCTGATTCACGGCGATTGCGCCAGCCTGTGGACACAGGAAATGGTCAAGATCGGCTGGGCCGATGGCGACTCCTTCCTGGCCCACGAGCAGGAGCTGATGCGCCAATACGCCGCCGGCACCCTGGCCATGGAGGACTACATGGCCTTCACCCTGTCGCCGCTGGTTGGCCGCACGCCCGAGGAGGTCGCCCATGTGGTCGAGCCCTTCGTCGAGGACGTGATCGAGCCGATCTTCTACAGTGACGCCAGCCGCACCCTGGCCGCGCACCGCGCCGCCGGCGACCGCTTGCTGGTGATCTCCGCCTCGGCGCATTTTCTGGTCAGCGCCATCGCCGAACGCTTCGGCATCGACGAGGTGCTGGCCATCGATTTGGAGCTGCAGCACGGCTTCTACAGTGGTCGCACCGAAGGCGTACTGACCTATCGCGAAGGCAAGGTGACACGTCTGCATGCCTGGCTCGCCGAGCAGAACGAAAGCCTCGTTGGCGCCAGCTTCTACTCCGACTCGCGCAACGACCTGCCGCTGCTGCAGGTGGTCGACAAGCCCTTCACCGTCAATCCCGACCCGACTCTGCGCGCCCATGCCGAGCAGGCTGGCTGGCCGATTCTCAATTGGCGCTGATCCTGTCGTAAGGTGTGGCGGGGCCGCCCAGTTTCAAGGTGCGCATAGCGCACCCTACCCAGCCCCGTGACGCCCTATTGGCTCATGATCCCTTCGCAGGCCTCGATCAACGCCGCCGCCAATTCCCTTGCATAGCCGGGCAACTGGTTGCGCGCATGCAGGGCCACTTCCACCGGCGCAACCGGGGCGAAGCCTTCAGCCTCACCCAGTTCGCGGTGTGCAGCGGTGATCAAGCGGCGCGGCAGCAGGGTCAGGCCCAGGCCACCTTCAGCCGCGGCGCTGACGCCAGGCAAACTGCTGCTGACATAGGCGATACGCCAGGGCTTGCCCATGGCATCCAGCGCGTGGGTCATCTCCAGGCGATACAGGCCGTTGGGTGGGAATACCGCCAGCGGCACGGGGTTGCGCGCCAGTACCGGGCGCGCGCGGCTGTCGAGCCAGGCCACCGGCTCAGCCCAGCTGGCCAGGCCTTTGGCACTGCCGGCGCGCTGCTTGATCAACGCCAGGTCCAGTTCGCCGGCATTGAACGCGCGCCAGACGTCATGACTGAGCCCACTGGTGATCTCCAGGCGAATGCCCGGATGCGCGTCGGCGAAATCGGCCAGATAAGGGGTCAGGCTATTGGCGGCGAAATCGTCCGGCACGCCGAGGCGCACCTCGCCTTCCACCGCACTTTGCCCGAGCGCCAACATGGCTTCGTCCATCAGTGCGACGATGCGGTTGGCGTAACCCAGCAGGCGTTCACCCTCGGTGGTGGTCACCACGTAGCGACCACTGCGGTCGAGCAGCTCAGCGCCGAGCTGCTCTTCCAGGCGCCGCACCTGCTGGCTGACCGTGGACTGGGTCAGGTGCAGGCTGGCAGCGGCGCGGGTAAAGCCACCGGTCTGCACAACGGTCAGAAAACTGCGTAACAACACCGGATCGAGCATAGCGCTACCCATCATGAAATCCACTGACAGGCATTCTACTATTTAATTTCCGAATCAAGCCGCGAATTCCTATAGTGCATGGGAGCCAATTTTCCGCTCAGGGATCGAACCCCGAGCCCTTCACCCGCCGAGGCAACCTCTCGATGAGCAAATCGCCCTACTACTACGCACCGCATGGCGGTCACCCAGGTCAGGATCAACTGCTGACCGACCGCGCCATGTTCACCGAAGCCTACGCCGTGATCCCCAAAGGCGTGATGCGTGACATCGTCACCAGCCACCTGCCGTTCTGGGACAACATGCGCATGTGGGTCATCGCCCGCCCGCTGACCGGCTTCGCCGAGACCTTCTCGCAATACATCGTCGAAGTCGGCCCGAACGGCGGCAGCAACAAGCCTGAGCTGGACCCAACCGCCGAAGGCGTGATCTTTGTCGTCGAAGGCACCTGCGACCTGAGCCTCAACGGCACCCAGCACGCCCTGCGTCCTGGCAGCTACGCCTTCATCCCGCCAGAAAGCGATTGGTCGCTGCGCAACAACGGCAGCGAAGCCGTGCGCTTCCACTGGCTGCGCAAAGCCTACCAACCGGTCGAAGGCGTGCCGTATCCGGAAGCCTTCGTCACCCACGAGCAGGACATCGAGCCAATCGTCATGCCCGGCACCGAAGGCCGCTGGAGCACCACGCGCTTCGTCGAGATCAGCGACATGCGTCATGACATGCACGTCAACATTGTCAACTTCGAGCCGGGCGGCGTGATTCCCTTCGCCGAAACCCACGTCATGGAACACGGCCTGTACGTGCTGGAAGGCAAGGCGGTGTATCGCCTGAACCAGGACTGGGTCGAGGTCGAGGCTGGCGACTTCATGTGGCTGCGCGCCTTCTGCCCGCAGGCCTGCTACGCCGGCGGCCCGAGCCGCTTCCGCTACCTGCTGTACAAGGATGTGAACCGCCAGATGCCGCTGACCCTGGGCGGCCTGAAGCGCTGAGCGCGTCGCCCCAGGGGCGGGGCGTAACTGTGGGAGCGAGTTCTGCTCGCGAATCGCTTGGATTGCGATATTCGCGAGCAGAGCTCGCTCCTACGGATGTCTTAAAACGCAAAGGCCACCCGAAGGTGGCCTTTGTCGTTCCAGCGTTGCGATCAGCTATGGCGGATCAGGTGGTCGAAGGCGGATAACGAAGCCTTCGAGCCCTCGCCCATGGCGATGACGATCTGCTTGTACGGCACGGTGGTCACGTCACCGGCGGCGAACACACCGGGGATGTTGGTAGCGCCCTTGGCATCGATGACGATCTCACCGAAGCGGCTCAGCTCGACGGTGCCCTTGAGCCAGTCGCTGTTGGGCAGCAGACCGATCTGCACGAAGATGCCTTCCAGCTCGACGGTGTGCAGCTCCTCGGTGGTGCGATCCTTGTACACCAGGCCGGTGACCTTCTGGCCGTCACCCTTGACCTCAGTAGTCTGCGCGCTCTTGATCACGGTCACGTTCGGCAGGCTGTTAAGTTTTTTCTGCAGTACGGCGTCGGCACGCAGGGTGTCGGCGAATTCCAGCAGGGTCACGTGAGCGACGATGCCGGCCAGGTCGATGGCTGCTTCGACACCAGAGTTACCGCCGCCGATCACCGCCACGCGCTTGCCCTTGAACAGCGGGCCGTCGCAGTGCGGGCAGAAACACACGCCCTTGGCCTTGTACTCCTGCTCGCCGGGTACACCCATCTCGCGCCAGCGCGCGCCAGTGGAGAGAATTACGGTCTTGGCCTTGAGCGAAGCGCCGTTCTCGAACTTCACTTCGTGCAGGCCGCCTTCGCTGCTGGCCGGCACCAGAGCCGACGCACGTTGCAGATTCATCACGTCGACGTCGTATTCCTTGACGTGTTCTTCCAGCGCACGCACCAGTTTCGGGCCTTCGGTTTCCTTGACCGAGATGAAGTTCTCGATAGCCATGGTGTCCAGCACCTGACCGCCGAAGCGCTCGGCAGCGATAGCGGTGCGAATGCCCTTGCGCGCAGCGTAGATGGCCGCTGCGGCGCCAGCCGGGCCACCGCCGACCACCAGCACGTCGAAGGCTTCCTTGGCACTCATTTTCTCGGCATCGCGATTGGCGGCACCGGTGTCGATCTTGGCGAGGATTTCCTTCACGTCCATGCGACCGGAAGCGAAGACCTCACCGTTCAGGTAGATGCTCGGCACGGCCATGACCTGGCGACGCTCGACTTCTTCCTGGAACAGCGCACCGTCGATGGAGACGTTGCGGATATTGGGGTTGAGCACGGCCATCAGGTTCAGCGCCTGAACCACGTCCGGGCAGTTCTGGCAAGAGAGTGAGAAATAGGTCTCGAACTCGAACTTGCCTTCGATGCTCTTGATCTGCGCGATGGTGTCGGCATCCAGCTTGGAAGGATGGCCGCCCACCTGCAGCAGTGCCAGCACCAACGAGGTGAACTCGTGGCCCATGGGGATACCGGCGAAGGCAACGCCGGTGTCTTCGCCCGGACGATTCAGGGCGAAGGACGGACGGCGCGCATCGTTGCCGTCGGTCTTGAGAGTGATCTTGTCGGTCAGGCCGACGATGTCTTGCAACAGCCCGAGCAGTTCCTGGGATTTTTCGCCGTCATCGAGGGACGCGACGATCTCGAACGGCTGGGTGACCTTTTCCAGGTAGGCCTTCAACTGGGCTTTAAGATTGGCGTCCAACATGGCGGAAATTCCTCAAATATGAAAATTCGGGCAATAAAATGCCCGGACGGATCGCGCCCGGGCATCGGGCACCACAAGGGCCGGTAAATGGCCCAAACAGCGCAAAGTTGGTCCTTTCCAACCTGAGACAGGCCGGAAAGGAAGTCGGCAAATTTAGATCTTGCCAACCAGGTCCAGCGAAGGAGCCAGAGTCTTCTCGCCTTCCTTCCACTTGGCCGGGCAAACCTGACCCGGGTTGGCGGCGGTGTACTGAGCAGCCTTCAGCTTGCGCAGGGTCTCGGAAACGTCACGAGCTATCTCGTTGGAGTGGATTTCCAGAGTCTTGATCTGACCTTCCGGGTTGATGATGAAGGTGCCGCGCAGAGCCAGGCCTTCTTCCGGGATGTGCACGCCGAAAGCGTTGGTCAGCTGGTGGGTCGGGTCACCGATCAGCGGGAACTGAGCCTTGCCAACGGCCGGCGAAGTTTCGTGCCAGACCTTGTGCGAGAAGTGAGTGTCGGTGGTCACGATGTAGACCTCGGCACCAGCCTTCTGGAACTCGGCGTAGTTGTTGGCAGCGTCTTCGATTTCGGTCGGGCAGTTGAAGGTGAAAGCAGCCGGCATGAAAATCAGCACGGACCACTTGCCCTGCAGGCTCTGCTCGGTGACTTCGATGAACTCACCGTTGTGGAAAGCATTGACTTTGAACGGCTGAACTTGAGTATTGATGAGGGACATCTCTGACTCCTTCTGAGGTTTCTGTGAGGGTTGAAATCTACGGTCGCTATATTAGCCACCTAACGGAAAAAAGCTTATTGATTACGGGCATGATATCGATTGAATGCACCAATCGATAGCACAGCCCACGCCAGGCGCGGGCTGCAGCACTGGCTCAGGCCAGGCTGGGGTCAATCAGCAGCGCCAGTTTACCCGCGACCTGGTTACCGGCGAGTGTCTGGAATGCTGTTTCACTGTCTTCGATGGCAAAACTGCGCTCAAGTTGCGGCTTCAGCCGCCCTTCCGCGAACAACGGCCAGACCTGTTGCTGCAGATCGCGCAAGAGGTCAGCCTTGAACTGATCGTCGCGATTGCGCAAGGTCGAACCAGTCAGCTCAATGCGCTTGCCCAGCACCTGGGCCAGGTCCAGCGAGGCCTCGCGCCCGCCCATCAGGCCAATGTTGATCCAGCGTCCGTCCAGCGCCAACAAGGCCAGATTGAGCGCCGCATACTGTCCGCCGACCGGATCGAGAATCACATCGAACGGCCCGAAATCGCGCAGCGCGTGCAGATCCTCACCACGCAGAGCACCGCCCTGAGCACCGAGCGCCTCGCAATAGGCCAGCCGTTCTGGCGAGCCAACGCTGACCCAGCACGGGCTGCCGAATGCCTTGCACAGCTGGATCGCTGCCGAGCCGACACCGCTGGCGCCGGCATGCAGCAGGACTTTTTCACCCGGGCGCAGGGCGCCGAGCTGGAACAGGTTGAGCCAGGCCGTGGCGTAAACCTCCGGCACCACAGCGGCCTCGACCAGGCTCAGCCCCTCGGGCACCGGCATGGCGTGGCGCGCATCGAGCACCACCTCCTCGGCCATACCACCGCCAGCGAGCAGACAGCAGACCCGATCACCCACCTGCCAGGCGCTGCCGGCGCCGACTTCGACAACTACACCCGAACATTCCAACCCGAGCGCCTGGCTCGCGCCTGGAGGCGGCGGATAGAGCCCGGCGCGTTGCAACAGATCAGCCCGATTGAGCCCAGCGGCGGCCACCTTCACGCGAATCTGTCCTGCGTCACAGGTCTGCGCCGGCTGTTCCAGCCACTGTGCACGCCCTTCGACGCCTTGCAATGCCTTCATGCTGCCTCCATAGTGCAAGTGAACCGAGCCCAGCGCTGACCGCTGGGCTTTTGTCTAGCGCCAACGGAACCTGGCGCCCTCAGATACGGCCTAATATGCGTTATCACCTGCCACTACGTCGAATCAGCATGAAGCGATCTCTAGCAAGCACCGCCCTCGCCCTCGTACTCGGCTTCAGTGCCCTGCCGCTGGCGGCCAAGACCACCACAGCGACCAGTTGGGACTACCTGCAGCCGGACCGCGACCAGGTGATTGCCAGCCTCAACGTAGTGGAACTGCTCAAGCGCCACCACTACAACAAGCCACCGCTCAATGACGAGCGTTCGATTCAGATCTATGACAACTACCTGAAGTTGCTCGATCCGTCTCGCAGCTATTTCACCGCAGCTGATATCAGCGAATTCAACCAGTGGCGTACCAAGTTCGATGACCTGCTCAAGAGCGGCGACCTCGAGCCGGGCTTCACCATCTATCGCCGCCACCTGACCCGCATGGAAGAGCGCCTGAACTACGCGCTGGCGGAACTCGGCAAGGGCGTCGACAAGATCGACTTCACTGTCGACGAGCAGTTGCAGGTCGATCGCGAGAAAGCACCCTGGGCCAAAGATCGCGCTGAACTCGACGAGCTGTGGCGCAAACGCGTCAAGGACGAAGTGCTGCGCCTGAAGATCGCCGGCAAGGAAACCAAGGACATTCAGGAGCTGCTGACCAAGCGCTACAAGAATCAGTTGGCGCGTCTCAAGCAGACCCGCGGCGAGGACGTGTTCCAGGCTTACATCAATGCCTTCGCCACCACCTACGACCCGCACACCACTTATCTGTCGCCGGATAACGCAGAAAACTTCGACATCAACATGAGCCTGTCGCTCGAAGGCATCGGTGCCGTCCTGCAAAGCGACAACGAGCACGTCAAGGTAGTACGCCTGGTGCCTGCCGGCCCGGCCGAGAAGAGCAAGCAGATCGCTCCAGCCGACAAGATCGTCGGCGTTGCCCAGGGCAACGACGATATGGTCGACGTGATCGGTTGGCGCCTGGATGAAGTGGTCAAGCTGATTCGTGGCCCGAAAGGTTCCACCGTACGCCTGGAAGTGATCCCGGCCAGCAATCCGCCCAGCGACCAGACCAGCAAGGTGGTCACCATCACCCGTGAAGCGGTCAAGCTGGAAGAGCAAGCCGCCAAGAAAAAGGTCCTGGAACTCAAGCATGATGGTCGTGACTACAAGCTTGGCGTGATCGAACTGCCAGCCTTCTACCTCGACTTCAAGGCTTTCCGCGCTGGCGACCCGAACTACAAGAGCACCACCCGTGACGTCAAACGCCTGCTCGATGAACTGCAGGCCGAGAAGGTCGACGGCGTGGTCATCGACCTGCGCAACAACGGCGGTGGCTCGCTGCAGGAAGCCACCGAGCTGACCAGCCTGTTCATCGAGCAAGGCCCCACCGTACTGGTGCGCAATGCTGACGACCGCGTCGACGTGCTCGCTGACGAGAACAAAGGCATCTACTACACCGGCCCGCTGGCCGTGCTGGTCAACCGCCTATCCGCGTCGGCCTCGGAAATCTTCGCCGGTGCCATGCAGGACTACCACCGCGCGCTGATTCTCGGTGGCCAGACCTTCGGCAAGGGCACCGTGCAGACCATCCAGCCGCTCAACCATGGCGAACTGAAACTGACCCTGGCCAAGTTCTATCGCGTGTCCGGCCAGAGCACCCAGCACCAGGGCGTGATCCCCGACATCCTCTATCCAGACGTCATGGACACCAAGGACATCGGCGAAAGTGCCCTGCCCGCTGCACTGCCCTGGGACAGCATCCGTCCGGCGATCACCCCCGAACTGGACCCGATCAAGCCCTTCCTGACCGAGCTGAAAGCCCGTCACGATCAGCGCACCATCAAGGACCCGGACTTCGTCTTCACCCGCGATCGCCTTACCCTGGCCAAGAAACTGATGGCAGAAACCACCGTCAGCCTCAACGAGCAAGCCCGCCGCGCGCGCCAGGCCGAAGTCGAAGCCAAGCAACTGGCACTGGAGAACAACCGCCGCCAGGCCAAGGGTGAAGAGCCACTCAAGGAACTGGCCAAGGAAGACGAAGATGCACTGCCAGTCGCCGATGAGAAGAGCACGCCGGAAGACGACGCCTACCTCTCGGAAAGTGGGCGCATCCTGCTCGACTACCTGGGTCTGAACCCCTCGTTGGCGCTGCACTGAGACGACTCATCGAGCGTCATCATATCGTCATCGAACTGTCGTGAAATGAAGGGCCGGCCATAAGCCGGCCCTTCGTTTTTCTACAGATCGAGAACATCATGACCGTCACCGAGCAGTTGAGCGCGCTGGGCAACATCCTCGCTCACGGCGACCTCAGTAGCCTGTTCCAGCCTATCGTCTCGCTGTCCGAACAGCGCATCCTCGGCTATGAGGCACTGACCCGTGGTCCTTCCAACAGTCCACTGCACTCGCCATTGACGCTGTTCGCTGTCGCCCGTCACGCAGGGCGCCTGAGCGAGCTGGAAATGGCTTGCCGCAAGAGTGCCTGCAGAGGCTTCAGCGCACAGGGCCTGGACGGCAAGCTGTTTCTCAACGTCTCGCCGGAGTCGCTGCTCGACCCCAGCCACCAACCAGGGCGCACCCTGAAATTGCTGCAGGCTTTCGGCATCCCGCCCAGCCAGGTGGTGATCGAACTCACCGAACAGTCGCCCACCGAAGACTTCGCCCTGCTCGACAACGCCCTGCACCACTACCGCGCCATGGGCTTTTCCATCGCGCTGGACGATCTGGGCGCTGGATACTCCAGCCTGCGCCTGTGGTCGGAACTGCGCCCGGAGTACGTGAAGATCGACCGCCATTTCATCGATGGCATTCATCAGGATGCAGTGAAACGCGAGTTCGTCGGCTCGATCCTGAAAATGGCCGAAGCGTCGCGGGCCCAGGTGATTGCCGAAGGGATCGAGCTGCCCGAAGAACTGGCCGTACTGGCGGAAATGGGGGTCGACCTGGTGCAGGGCTACCTGCTCAGCAGGCCACAGGAAAAACCGCCACGCGATGCTCGCCAACTGCTGCCCCAGGTGCAAAGCAATCAAGCCAGCCTCGGTGAAGACAGCCATGACCTCAGTGCCCTGCTCAACGACCAACCCGCAGTCGACCAGCACACAGCCATCGCCGAGGTATTGGATGTCTTCCGTGCCCAAGCCAACCTCAACTCCCTGGCGGTACTGGATGCGCAGCGTCAGCCGGTGGGTATCGTCCACCGCCACTCGCTGTCCGAGGCGCTGCTCAAGCCCTTCGCCACCGACCTGTTCGCACGCAAACCCATCAGCCGCCTGATGAGCCAGGACTTTCTCGCCGTCGAGCTGACGCAATCGCTGCAGAAGGTCAGCCGCCTGCTCACCAGCCGTGCACGCCAGCGTATCGAGGAAGACTTCATCATCATCCAGAACGGCCGCTATCTGGGCCTGGGCAGGGTTATCGACGTACTCAAACTGATCACCGAGCAAAAGCTGCAGCAGGCGCGTCACGCCAACCCGCTGACCCTGCTGCCAGGCAACGTGCCGATCCAGCAATGCCTGAGTCGCCTGCTGCAACAGCAGCGCGAAGCTGCGGTGTGCTACGTGGATCTCGACAGCTTCAAACCCTTCAACGATCTCTACGGCTACGCCAAGGGCGACGAGGTGTTGCTGTGCCTGGCGCAATGCCTGAACGAGCGAGTCGACCCTGCGCGCGATTTCGTCGGGCATATCGGCGGCGACGACTTCATGCTGGTGCTTGGCTCCCCCGACTGGCGCGAAAAGCTCGGCAAACTGATCGAAGACTTCCAGAATCAGTGCCGACGCTTCTACCGTGACGAGCATCTGCAGGCCGGCTGCTTTATCGCCCACAACCGCCACGGCCAGCGCCAGGAATACGCGCTGCTGTCACTGTCGATCGGCGTGGTACACGTGAGAACGGAAGACTGCGCGCAGCTCGATGCCTCGCGTCTGGCCGAACTGGCTTCCGAAGCCAAGCGCCAGGCCAAGGCCGTGCCTGGGTACAGCCTGCATATCCTCGAAGGCTCAGCGGCCTGAGGGAAGCCCCTGGTTGGTCATGGCGGCATAGCGCTCGGCTGCTTGCGGGTCCGGCTCAAGTCCCGGCGCACCGTCGCGGTAGAGCAGGCTCAGGCGGTTGGCAGCCAGAGGATGACCGGCAGCCAAGGCCATCTCCCACCAACGCACTGCTTGCGAGGCATCCGGCGCCTGCCGTGTGTCGCCCTGTAACGCCTGCACACCTAACTGATAGGCGGCCTTGCCGTCACCGCCATTAGCGGCCAAACGCAGCAACCTCAGCCCCTCCTCGCGCGCGCCAAGACCCTGGCCGCGAAACAGCAGGATATGACCGTAGAAACTCTGCGCAGCGGTGTCACCGAGATTGGCCATGCGCCCGTACTGGCCCTGCATCCATTGCCACAGACGCGGCTGACGCAACGCCGCCGGCCAGTGAAACAGACGCCGTGCCAGCCAGTAGCCTAGTTGCGCGCGCAGTTGCCAGAGCCACCTAGACATCGGCGGGGTAGTCGAACTCGAACACCCTGACCACCTCGGCAGCGTGCCAGGAGGCGGCTGCCACGCCATCGGAGGCGCCGCTGAAACGTCCCAGACGTGTCACGCAGTCGAAGAATCCGGTACGCGGCAGCCGGCTGGCGCCTTGGCTGATCACCAATGAGCTGCGCAGCGGCCGTTCGGCTCGCGCATCCAGTGCAGCCAAGTGCTCCAGAGCGGCAGTCAGGGTCTGCATGGCTGGCGTCGGCAGATCGAGACGCTCGATTAGTGCCCGATAGGTGAGCAGGTGGCGCTGACGACGGGCGTCGTCCAGCTCGGTCAGCAATGCCTGCCAGTGTTGGCGACTGATACGCACGCTCAAGACCAGCCCTCCAGCCCCAGTTCCCAGGCCAGCGAACGCAGAATCGCAGCGTCAGGTTGACGTTCGCCACTTTCGATCATGGCTAGATAGTGAGGGCTGATGCCGACGCTGCGAGCCAGCGCTTCCGCGCTCAGGCCCTTGGCTTCGCGTAACGTTTGCAATTGCGCCAGAGGTGCGCGATTGGCTGAAGGCGTTGGCGATGGCGCAACGGTCGCGGCAACCTCCTGGCGACCTGCTGCTTGCAACAAGGCCTGATAATCGGCCCAGGGCAGCACGGCGTATTCCGGCTCGCCGTCACGGGCAATGATTTGCACACTCATGAGTCTCTCCGTTGGAAAGCAGGGCCGACAGCCTCGACCCCTTCCTTGCATGCGGCCATCTTAACAGGCGTCTGCCGCCGGGGCGTGATCCATGCTGCCAAGGTAGCAAGATGCGGTACTCGCCATGACCGAGTGAGTCGGCAGCCCGCCGGACGCATGGCCCGAAAGACTCAGAGACTCAGCCGGCAGGCCCCGCAATGGCCGAACGAATCATCAGGAATGCAGCGGATCGACCCGCTCCGCAGCCGGTAATTGCTCGATCAGCGCCAGGCGCTCCGGACTCTGCCTGTCGCGCCACGCCTTGAACGCTTCGAGCTCGCCATGCCAGGTGCGCATCACCCAGGCCAGCACGGCCAGGTCATCGACGAAACCGACCCCGACCAGCCAGTCGGGAATGGCATCGAAGGGGGTGATGAAGTACAGCAGAGCAGCCACCACCATCAACAGCGCCTGACTGCTGATCTGCCGGTATTCGCCCTTGAACCAGGCCAGGCTGAGTCCACGCAGCAGTTGCAGGTCCTCTTTGAGGGCGGCGAAGCGTTGTCCTTGCGGCGTGCGCTTGTCTGCCAGGTCGCGGAGCAACTCCGGTAACCGGCCTTCACGCAGAAAGCGGGCAGCCAGCGGCAGGTAACGCGTCAATTTCCAGGGAGTTTTCATTCAGCCTCCTCGGCAAGCCACGCTGTATAAGGGCTTGCCTCGCTTATCCACCGAAGCTGTGGATAAATCTGTGCAAAGTCTTTCGACAAGCTTATCAAAGCCCCGTGCCATGGGGCCTGAGCTCAGATCGGATATTTTTTATACAGCATATAAAATCCATGAAAATCAACAAGTTGCTGATTGACACGAGTACGACTCAGTTGTAGCTCAGACTTGTTAGGAATGTTTCGCATGATGTGCATAAGCGTAACACCCTGCCCAGCACATCCTGGTTTACAGCTCCCCAGAAACGACAACGCCCCGTCAAGACGGGGCGTTGTACGGCAGTACCGAGTGTTACTGCTCGGTCGGCTCGGCGGCGGCCTGATCCTTGATGCCGATCAGTTCCAGATCAAACACCAGTACCGAGTTGGCCGGGATGGCTGGAGACGGGCTCTGCTCGCCGTAGGCCAGCTCGCTGGGGATGTACAGTTTGTACTTCTCGCCAACATGCATCAGTTGCAGACCCTCGACCCAACCCGGGATCACGCCGCCGACCGGCAGGTCGATGGGGCTGCCACGAGCAACGGAACTATCGAACACGCTGCCGTCGGTCAGTTTGCCTTCGTAGTGAACGGTCACTACGTCGCTTTCCTTCGGCTGGGCACCGTCGGTTTTCTTGACTACTTCGTACTGCAGGCCAGAAGCGGTGGTGACAACACCTTCGCGCTTGCCGTTCTCTTCAAGGAATTTCTTGCCGGCTTCAGCGGCTTCCTTGTTCAGCGCAGTCATGCGCTCTTCAGCACGGTTCTGCAGGAAGGAGAAGGCCTCGACCATCTCTTCGTCCTTGATGCGCGGCTCCTTCTTCGCCAGCGCGTCCTCGATACCCTGAGCGACGGCCTTGGAATCCAGATCATCCATGCCTTCCTCGGACAGACTACGCCCCATGTTCAGGCCGATGCCGTAGGAGGCTTTTTGCGCCGGGCTCTTGAGTTCGACTTCGCTGGTTTGCGAATCGCAACCGGCAAGCACCAGGCCCACCAGAGCGACTGCTGCCGCCAAACGATGCTGTTTCATGCTTGTTCCTTGTAGATGCGCCCGAAGGCCGTCGTGTGAAAGCGCGAGCTTAGCAGTACGCCGCGATCACTGGCTACGGCATAGGAGCCGAGCAATGCGCATAAGTTCAAGCAAACAAAGGATTTTTTCGAAGATTTCAGCGGATGCCGAAGAGTTGTCACAGGAGGGGATGAAGCGAGTAGAAGAATGGCGCAGCGGACGGGACTCGAACCCGCGACCCCCGGCGTGACAGGCCGGTATTCTAACCGACTGAACTACCGCTGCGCGTAACTGCGAGATTGGTGGGTGATGACGGGATCGAACCGCCGACCCTCTGCTTGTAAGGCAGATGCTCTCCCGGCTGAGCTAATCACCCTTCACTCTCGAAGTGGGGCGCATTCTAGAGAGCGATCCGGGCCTTGGCAAGCCCTCTTCGCAAAAAAATTTACCGGCGCAGCAAGAACTTAGGCGAGACCAGCGAATTTCCTCAGTGGCTCGTTGTCAGGGTTGGCCTGAGCACGCCAGCGGAGAATAATGCGCGCTCTGTGCCGGCGGACCGATCATGATCCTGTTGATGGCCCGCCACCTTCATCCGTCGCTGCGCGCCGGCTCGAGAGAGCCTAAGGATGGCGCCACCCTGCGACTTCATCATCAATGGAGAATCACCCGCTCATGTGGTTTCGTAACCTGCTGGTTTACCGCCTCACCCAGGACATTCCTTTCGACGCCGAAGCGCTGGAGACCGCACTGTCCAGCAAACCGGCACGTCCCTGCGCCAGCCAGGAGCTGACCACCTACGGCTTCACCGCTCCCTTTGGCAAAGGCGCCGATGCCCCGCTGGTGCATGTCAGCGGCGATTTCCTGCTGATCGGCGCACGCAAGGAAGAACGCATCCTGCCGGGTTCGGTAGTGCGTGATGCGCTGAAGGAGAAGGTCGACGAGATCGAAAACACCCAGATGCGCAAGGTGTACAAGAAGGAGCGCGACCAGATCAAAGACGAGATCGTCCAGACCTTCCTGCCGCGCGCCTTCATCCGTAAATCCGGTACCTTCGCCGCCATCGCGCCGAAACAGGGCCTGATCCTGGTCGACAGCGCCAGCGCCAAGAAAGCTGAAGACCTGCTGTCTACCCTGCGTGAAGCCATCGGCTCGCTACCGGTGCGCCCGCTGTCGGTGAAGATCGCGCCGACCGCCACCCTCACCGACTGGCTGAAGAACCAGAGCGCCGCCGAAGGCTTCTTCGTCCTCGACGAGTGCGAGCTGCGTGACACCCACGAAGATGGCGGCGTGGTGCGCTGCAAGCGCCAGGACCTGACCAGCGAGGAAATCCAGCTGCACCTGTCCACTGGCAAGCAGGTCACCCAACTGTCGCTGGCCTGGCAGGACAAGCTGTCCTTCGTGCTCGACGACAAGCTGACCATCAAGCGCCTGCGCTTCGAAGACGTGCTGCAGGAGCAGGCCGAACAGGATGGCGGTGACGACGCCCTGGCTCAGCAGGACGCCAGCTTCATCCTGATGATGATGACCCTGGTGGAGTTCCTGCCGGAGCTGTTCACCGCGCTGGGCGGCGAAGAGATTCCGCAGGGGATCTGATGACCCGCAGGGTGGATCGGGGCGCGCAGCTGACGACCTTTTCATCCACCGCTCGGATCGACGGTGGACAAGCTTCGCGTTGTCCACCCTACCCGCTCAGACCAGCGACTCGAGGCTCTCGGTAAAGGCACTGGCGCCCTGCTCGGCCGTACTGAAGTTGTGGCGCATGAAGGCGAACAGCTCGCGCCCACAACCACTGGCCGGAGCAGGCCGCGCCGCCGGCTGGCGCGAGGCGAACTCCGCTTCGTCGACCCGCAGCAGCAGTTCACCGTTCTGACCATCGACGCGAATCAGATCGCCATCGCGCACCCGCGCCAGCGGCCCGCCATCGAAGGACTCCGGGCAGACATGAATGGCCGCTGGGATCTTGCCTGAGGCGCCGGACATGCGCCCATCGGTGACCAGCGCCACCTTGAAACCACGATCCTGCAGCACGCCCAGGTATGGCGTCATCTTGTGTAGCTCCGGCATACCGTTGCTGCGCGGCCCCTGAAAACGCACCACAGCGACGAAATCGCGCTCCAGCTTGCCGGCCTTGAACGCTTCGACCAGATCCAGCTGATCCTCGAACACCAGCGCCGGCGCCTCAACCACCTGATGCTCGGGCGCCACCGCGGACACCTTCATCACCCCACGACCGAGATTGCCCTGCATCAGGCGCAGGCCGCCTTCTGCCGAGAACGGTCGCGCCACGGGGCGCAGCACACTTTCCTCCAGGCTCTCGGTCGGCCCGTCGCGCCAGACCAGCTTGCCGTCCTCGAGGAAGGGTTCACGGGTGTAGCGCGACAGACCGCGCCCGGCCACGGTATTGACCTCTTCATGCAGTAATCCGGCGTCGAGCAGCTCGCGGATCAGGAAGGCCATGCCGCCGGCAGCCTGGAAGTGATTGATGTCGGCCTTGCCATTGGGATAGACGTGCGCCAGGGTCGGCACCACTTCGGACAGATCGGCCATGTCCTGCCAGGTCAGCAGAATGCCGGCGGCGCGGGCGATGGCCGGCATGTGCAGGGTATGGTTGGTGGAGCCGCCGGTGGCATGCAGGGCGACGATGGAGTTGACCAGGCAGCGCTCGTCGACAATCTCGCCGATGGGCATGAACTGAACGCTCTGCTTGGTCAGACGCGTGACCTGCCGCGCAGCCTCGCGGGTCAGCGCATCACGCAGCGGCGTGCCCGGATTGATGAAGGATGCGCCCGGCAGATGCAGGCCCATCACCTCCATCAGCAGTTGATTGGTATTGGCCGTGCCGTAGAAAGTACAGGTACCTGGCCCGTGATAGGCGGCCATTTCCGCCGCCAGCAGCTCGTCGCGGGTCGCCTTGCCTTCGGCGTAACGCTGACGCACGTCGGCCTTCTCCTTGTTGGACAGGCCCGAGGTCATCGGCCCGGCCGGCACGAACATCGACGGCAGATGACCAAAACGCAGCGCGCCCATCACCAGACCCGGCACGATCTTGTCGCACACGCCCAGATACAACGCGGCGTCGAACATGTTGTGCGACAGCGCCACCGCGGTAGACATGGCAATCACCTCGCGACTGGCAATGCCCAATTCCATGCCCGGCTCGCCCTGCGTCACGCCATCGCACATGGCCGGTACGCCACCGGCGAACTGGCCTACCGAACCCAGGTCGCGCAGAGCCTGCTTGATCTGCTCGGGAAAGGTTTCGTAGGGCTGATGGGCCGACAACATGTCGTTGTAAGCAGAAACGATGGCCACGTTGGCGGCATCCATCAGGCGCAGGGTCTGCTTGTCGTCACCACTGCAACCGGCGACGCCGTGAGCGAAGTTGGCGCACTGCAGCTTGCCACGCTGCGGCCCTTCGCTGGCGGCGGCACGGATCATCTCCAGGTAGCGCTGGCGCGTGGCGCGGCTGCGCTCGACAAGACGTTCGGTAACTTCAACAACGCGGGGGTGCATGGGGAATCTCCAGGCTAGCTTCTAGCGTCTGTTCGTATTTACAACAAAATACTGCCACTCAGCGGGCTTGATTTCTATAGCAATGGGAATAATCTTGTAATTACAACAACAAATTGACGAGACCCTCACCATGACACTACGAATCGCCATCAATGGCTTCGGCCGTATCGGCCGCAACGTGCTACGCGCACTCTATACCCAGAATTATCGCCAGCACCTGCAGGTCGTGGCCATCAACGACCTGGGCGACAGCGCGATCAATGCCCACCTGCTGCAATATGACAGCGTCCACGGCCATTTCCCTGAAGAAGTTAAAGTCGACGGCGAAAGCCTGTGGATCAAGGGTGATCGCATCGCCGTCAGCGCCATTCGCAACCCGGCAGAGCTGCCCTGGAAAACCCATCAGGTCGATGTGGTGCTGGAATGCACCGGGCTGTTCACCGAGCGAAACAAAGCCGCCGCACACCTCGCAGCCGGGGCGCGCAAGGTGCTGATCTCCGCACCGGCCAAGGGCGCCGACGCCACCGTCGTATATGGCGTCAACGAGAAGGTGCTGACGCCTGACATGCAGATCATCTCCAACGCCTCCTGCACCACCAACTGCCTGGCGCCGGTGGCGCAGGTGCTGCACCGCGAACTGGGCATCGAGCAGGGGCTGATGACCACCATCCACGCCTACACCAATGATCAGAACCTGTCCGACGTTTACCACAGCGACCTGTACCGCGCTCGCTCGGCGACCCAGTCAATGATCCCGACCAAGACCGGCGCCGCCGAAGCCGTAGGTCTGGTGCTGCCGGAGCTGGCTGGCAAGCTCACCGGCATGGCGGTACGGGTGCCGGTGATCAACGTCTCGCTGGTCGACCTGACCCTGCAAGTCAAGCGCGAGACCACCGCCGAGGAGGTCAATGCCCTGCTCAAGGCTGCCAGCGAGCAGTCCCCGGTGCTGGGCTACAACGCGCTGCCGCTGGTGTCCTGCGACTTCAACCACAACCCGCTGTCATCGATCTTCGACGCCAACCACACCAAGCTCAGCGGCAAGCTGCTCAAGGTCATGGCCTGGTATGACAACGAGTGGGGCTTCTCCAACCGCATGCTGGACAACTGCCTGGTCCTGGCCCGCTTGCACTGAACGAGGAGGCTCGATGAGTCGTATCAGCTTCACTCATGCCCAATTGCCGGCGCGCAAGCGTATCGCCCTGGTGGCGCATGACCACTGCAAAGGCTTCCTGCTGGAATGGTGCGAGCGTCAGCGCGACAAGCTGGCGCGCCATGAGCTGCTGGCTACCGGCACCACCGGCCTGCTTCTGAGCAAACGTCTGGATCTGACGGTGGAGAGCATGATCAGCGGACCGCTGGGTGGTGACCAGCAGATCGGCGCACGCATCGCCGAGCAGCGCGTGGACATGCTGGTGTTCTTCTGGGACCCCTTCGAGCCGCAACCACACGACCCGGACATCAAGGCCCTACTGCGCGTGGCGGCGGTGTGGAACATCCCGGTCGCCTGCAACGAGAGCAGTGCCGACTACATGCTCAGCAGCAGGCTGCTGGAACAACAGCACGAGTATCGCATTCCCGACTATCAGGCTTATCTGGCGGCTCGCGGATAGGGTGTCGCAGGGCCGCCCAAACCATCACCATTCAGGTGCGCATGGCGCACCCTACGTGAGGCCGCCGTTATCCTCTAAAAATCCACCTTGCCCCGCCCCGCCTTGATCGCCCCGCGCTTGCTCTTGCCGTCCAGACGACGCTTCTTCGAGCCGAGGGTCGGCTTGGTTGGGCGGCGTTTCTTTTCCACCTTGCCGGCACTACGAATCAACTCGGTCAGGCGCTCGAGGGCGTCGGCGCGATTCTGCTCCTGGGTGCGATACTGTTGCGCCTTGATGATCACCACCCCGTCAGCGGTGATGCGGCTGTCAGCAAGCGTCAGCAAACGCTCCTTGTAGAACGGCGGCAACGACGAGGCCTGGCTGTCGAAGCGCAGGTGCACGGCACTGGACACCTTGTTGACGTTCTGCCCACCGGAGCCCTGGGCGCGGATGGCGGTCAGTTCGATTTCTTCATCGGGAAGGTGAACACTGTTGGAGACGATCAGCATGGCCATGAGTTCTTGGAAAGCATGACCATCAGGATACCCGCCATAGCTGTAATCTTTGCTTGAAATTTCCCCACGGCATTCGCGCGGTGGCTCGGCTAACGTAGCGGCCTGTCTTTTTTCGGAAGCACTCGATGGACTCCATAACCCAGGCGGTACTCGGCGCCAGCATCCAGGGCGCGTTGCTCGGCCGCTGGCAGGGGCGCAAGGCGCTGCTCTACGGCGCGATGCTCGCCACCGTTCCCGACCTGGATGTGGTCATGGAATACGGCGATGCCGTGGCCAACATGACCTACCATCGCGGTTTCAGCCACTCGCTGTTCGTTCTCAGCGGCTTTGCCCTGCTGCTGACCTGGCTGGCCAGGCGCTTTCGCCCTCACCCGGGTTACTCGGCCAATCGTTTATTGCTGACGCTGTGGCTGGTGCTGATCACCCACCCGCTGCTGGACGCCTTCACCAGCTACGGCACCCAGCTGTTCTGGCCGCTAATGCCGACACCTACGGCCTGGTCGAGCCTGTTCATCATCGACCCGCTGTACACCCTGCCGCTGATTGCAGCGGTGCTGATCAGCCTGTTCACCGGGTTGCGCGAACAGAGTTGGCGCGTACCTGCCGTGGCACTGGCGGTCTCGACGCTGTACATCGGTTTCAGCCTGGCCGGCAAATTCATGGCCGAGCAGCGCGTGGAACGCGAGCTGGCGCGCCAGGGCATCCAGGCCGAACAGCTGTTCACCACGCCGACACCACTCAATACGCTGCTGTGGCGCGTCATCGTGCTCGATGGCGAGGACTATCACGAGGCCCTGGTCGGCTGGTTCGACGACCAGCCACCGCAACTGCAACGCCTGCCGCGCGGCACGCACCTGCGCGAGCAGTTGACGGCCTCGCCCATGCACCAGCGGCTGGAGTGGTTCACCGGCGGCGTGCTGCGCTACGACCAGGTCGACGACCGACTGATCGTCACCGACCTGCGCCTGGGCATGACCGGTTTTCATCCTTTCCGCTTCGACTTTGCCCACCTGCAGGACGGCCAGTGGCAGGTGCATGAACGCATCGACCGACTGCCCTTCGAACGCGGCGAGGTCGAACACCTGGCACTGCTGTTCAAACGCATCTGGCAACCGCAGCTGGAGATTCCATTGCTGGCCTGGGCCGGAGAGCTGCAGAAACCGCTTTTAACTGAGACTCGCTTGCAGTAACGGCGTTACTATCGACGTTTACTCTGCCGAGGCAGGACGCCTGCAATGTTGTTTCGCCGCTTCGAATCCCTGATCGACGTCTTCAAACCCAGCCCTGACGTCGCACCGCCCGCCGGCATGCTGCGCTTCTACGGTCACTACCTGAAACAGGTGTGGCCGCTGATGCTGGCCGTGCTGGTGATCGGCTTCTTCGCTGCCCTGATCGAGGTCGCGCTGTTCGCCTTCCTCGGCCAGTTGATCGACATGGCCCAAGCCAGCACGGATGCCAGCAGCTTCTTCAGCGAGCACCAGAACGAGCTGCTGTGGATGCTACTGGTGGCGCTGGTCATCCGCCCCGTGGTGTTCGGCCTGCACAATCTGCTCACGCACCAGGCGGTCAATCCGGGCCTGACCAACCTGATTCGCTGGCAGAACCATCGCTACGTACTCAAGCAGAGCCTGAGCTTCTTCCAGAACGACTTCGCCGGGCGTATTGCCCAGCGCGTGATGCAGACCGGCCCCTCGCTACGCGACTCGGCGATGCAGGTGATCGACGCACTGTGGCATGTGGTGGTCTATGCCGGCAGCGCGCTGTACCTGTTCGCCGCCGCCGATCTGCGCCTGGTGGTGCCGCTGGCGTTGTGGATCGTCGGTTACAGCGCGGCGCTGTGGTACTTCGTGCCGCGCATCAAGGCGCGCTCGGCCGCCGCCTCCTCGGCGCGCTCGAAAGTCATGGGCCGGGTCGTCGATGGCTACAGCAACATCGCCACGCTCAAACTGTTCGCCCACTCGCAGGAAGAGGAAAGCTACGCCCGCGAAGCCATGCAGGACCTGCTCGACAAGTTCCGCCTGCAGTCACGCACCATCACTGCGCTGGACTTTCTCATCACCTGCCTCAATGGCGTGCTGATCGTCGGCACCGGTGCGCTGGCCCTATGGCTGTGGAGCCAGTCGCTGATCACCACCGGCGCCATCGCCCTGGCGCTGGGCCTGGTGATCCGCATCAACAACATGGCCGAGTGGATCATGTGGGTGGTCAACGGCATCTTCGAAAACGTCGGCACCGTGCAGGACGGCATGCAGAGCATCGTGCAGCCACGCCAGGTACTTGACCGCGCCGACGCCAAACCGATCCAGGTGCAGCAGGGCAGCGTGCGCTTCGACGACATCCACTTCCACTACGGTAAGCGCGGCGGCGTGATCGCCGGCCTCAGCATCGATATTCGCCCCGGCGAAAAGATCGGCCTGGTCGGCCCGTCCGGCGCCGGCAAGTCGACCCTGGTCAACCTGCTGCTACGCCTCTATGACCTGGAAAGCGGCCGCATCCTGATCGACGATCAGGATATCGCCACGGTGACTCAGGAGAGCCTGCGCGCCAACATCGGCGTGGTGACCCAGGACACCTCGCTGCTGCACCGCTCGATCCGCGACAACCTGCGTTACGGCAAGCCCGCAGCCAGCGACGAGGAGCTGTGGGAGGCGGTACGCAAGGCCCGCGCCGATGCCTTCATCCCCACCCTCGACGACAGCCAGGGCGGCCGTGGCATGGATGCGCAGGTCGGTGAACGCGGCGTGAAGCTGTCCGGCGGTCAGCGCCAGCGCATCGCCATCGCCCGCGTACTGCTCAAGGACGCGCCGATCCTGGTGCTGGACGAAGCCACCTCGGCACTGGATTCGGAAGTGGAAGCGGCCATTCAGGAAAGCCTGGACAGCCTGATGGAAGGCAAAACGGTGATCGCCATCGCCCACCGCCTGTCGACCATCGCGCGGATGGATCGCCTGGTGGTGATCGACCAGGGCCAGGTTATCGAAACCGGCACCCATGCCGAGCTGATTGCCCACGGCGGTCTGTATGCACGCCTGTGGCAGCATCAGACCGGTGGTTTCGTCGGGGTGGAGTAAAACTGTGGGAGGGGCTTCAGCCGCGACTCGCCGCTATGACTGCATGGATGCAGGAGGTAGAGCGAAGCAGGATGCCAGAGCCGAAAGCGCCTCCCACAACAGCCAGATTACTCCGCAGCCGGCTTCTTGCGCTTGAGCGGCGCGCTGCCATCTTCACTGACCAACGACGATGGCTTGCCAGCCGGTCGTGGGCCGGTCTTGCGCTTGGGTGCGGCGGCCTTCTTCGGGTCTTTCTTCTCGGTCTTTTTCTTCTTGCTGCCGGCAGCCTTGCCGGACGCCTTGAGGTTCTTCGGCCCCTGGTAAACGCCTTTCAGCTCCTTGATGGTGCGACGCTCGAAACGCTGCTTGAGGTAGCGTTCGATGCTCGACATCAGGTTCCAGTCGGTGTGGCAGATCAGCGACACCGCCAGGCCTTCGCCACCGGCGCGGCCGGTACGACCGATGCGGTGCACGTACTCGTCGCCGGAACGCGGCATGTCGAAGTTGATCACCAGATCCAGACCTTCGACGTCCAGGCCACGCGCCGCCACGTCGGTGGCCACCAGCACCTTGACCGCGCCCTGGCGCAGGCGCTCGATGGCCAGCTTGCGATCCTTCTGGTCCTTCTCGCCATGCAGCACGAACGCCTTGACCCCGGCGGTCACCAGCTTGCCGTACAGGCGGTCGGCCTGCACACGGGTGTTGGTGAAGACGATGGCCTTGTCGTAGGCCTCGTTGGTCAGCAACCAGTCGACCAGCTGTTCCTTGTGGTAGTTGTGGTCGGCCGTGATGATCTGCTGGCGGGTACCCTCATTGAGCTGGCTGACGCTGTTGAGCATCAGGTGCTGCGGGTCCTTAAGTACCTTGGCGACCATCTCGCGCAGGCCATTGCCGCCGGTGGTGGCGGAGAACAGCAGGGTCTGGTGCGGCCCGCAAGCCTCGGCCAGACGCTGGGCGTCTTCGGCAAAGCCCATGTCGAGCATGCGGTCAGCCTCGTCGAACACCAGCACTTCGACCTCGTCCAGCGGCAGGTTGCCGGCGTTGGCGTGCTCGATCAGGCGGCCCGGCGTGCCGATCAGGATATCGATCTTGCGCATCATTGCGGCCTGCACCTTGAAGTCCTCGCCACCGGTCACCAGGCCGGCCTTGAGGAAGGTGAACTGGGCAAAGCGCTCGACTTCCTTGAGCGTCTGCTGGGCCAGCTCGCGGGTTGGCAGCAGGATCAGCGCGCGAATGCTCAGGCGCTGCTTGGAGTTGCCATCACCGAGCAGGCGATTGAGCAGCGGCAGAACGAAAGCGGCGGTCTTGCCGCTGCCGGTCTGGGCAATCACCCGTAGGTCCTTGCCCTCCAGCGCAGGCGGAATCGCTGCCGCCTGCACCGGAGTCGGCTCGACGAAATTAAGCTCGGCCACGGCTTTCAGCAGGCGTTCATGCAGGGCGAATTGGGCAAACACGGGGGCACTACCTCAGAGAAATCGACAAAACGGTGCATAGCCTAACGGTTTCCGCCGCCGGGGCCGAATTTCTTTGCATGAAACTCGCGTTCAGGCGACGACGGGCGGCTGCCTGGAGTCACTATCCGGCAGGAGCAGATCGGCCGCGATGTCGTGCTGGTCGCCATCGCGACCGGGATCGTCTACGAAATCCTGCGTAACGTGCTGGACTGATCAGCGAACGCGCCGACGAGTGGCACGACCTCTGCCGAACTTGTTCTGCGGCCATCGATCTATCTCTCAGATAACCCGCGTGCGGAGGCACCATGAACGCTTCGCTGATCTACCACGTCACGTCGAGCCTTGACGGCTATATCGCGCGTCCCGATGGCCGCATCGACTGGTTCGATTCGCCACGGCAGGCCGATGAAGAGTATGCCTTTCAGTACTTCTATTCCGGCATAGATGCCCTGCTGATGGGCCGCGGCACCTACGAGGCGTTGCTCAAACGGGGCGGTCCCTGGCCTTACCCCGGCAAGCCCTGCGTGGTGCTGACTCGCCTCGCGCTACCGCGCGCCGCGGACGAAATACAGCTGACGCACTGCACACCGGCTCAAGCCGTAGCTGCACTGAAGGAGGCCGGTTTCCAGCGCATCTGGCTGGTCGGCGGCAGCCTGCTGGCGGGTAACTGCTACACCGCCGGACTGATCGACGAAGTGGTGATCAACCTGGTACCGCACCTGCTCGGCGCCGGTATTCCACTGCTGGCCACCGGCATCGAACGCAGCCTGACGCTGAGCGAGCAACGCCGCTTCAACAACGTCACGTTGCAAGTGCACTACCAGGTGCAGAAGCAGGCCAGCATACCAACGCAGATCCCCGCGCCGCGAATCAACGCGGCCTGATGTTCTCGCGCTGCTGCTTGCGCAGCAGCCGGGCACTGTCCCAGCCGACCAGCAGCACAGCCGCCCAGATCGGCAGGTAGGTCAACCACTGCCCCGCATCGAAAGTCTCGCCCAGCACCAGTAGCGCCACGGCGAACAACAGCACTGGCTCTACATAGCTGAGAATGCCGAACAGCCCCAGGGGCAGCAGCCGGCTGGACGCGATGTACGCAGCGAAGGCCAGCGTACCGATCAGCGCCATCACCGGCACCAGCAACCACAGCAGCGGCCGCTCAGCGAATGCGCCAACCGGCCCGTAGGCAACGATCAGCCAAATCGCCAACGGCGCCAGCATCAGCATCTCCACCACGAAACCGGATAGCGCATCGAGGCGCATCCAGCGGCGCAGCATGAAGTATGGCGGATACCCCAACGCAGTGATCAGCGTCAGCCAGGAGAACGCCTGGGTGCGCCACAGTTCGTGCAGCACGCCGAGCATGGCGCAGCTCACTGCCAAGCGCTGCAGCGGGCGCAGGCGCTCGCCGTAGAACAGCCGACCAGTCAGCACCATTGCCAACGGCAGCAGGAAGTACCCCATGGACACTTCCAGCATATGCCCGGCCAAGGGCGCCCAGAGAAACAGCCCCCACTGCACGCCGATCAAAGCCGCCGCCAGCGGGCAGGCAGCCAACAACAGCGGCTCGTGGCGCAGACGCACGAAGGTTTCGCGCAGCAAGGTGGTCTGCCCTGCCAGCAGCACCAGCAGCAGCACCAACGGAATCGACCAGAGCACGCGCTGAGCGAATATCTGCACGCCATCGAGCGGCGTCAGCCACTGCACGTAGCCAGGCAGCACGGCAAACAGCATCGAGGCGCCAACCGATAGCGCCACTCCCCGCCCGGACAATTGCATCAGCGCACCTCGGCAGGCGTGCGACGCGTACGCCCCAGATTGACCAGCGGTAGCGACGCCGCAATCACCGCACCGCCCAGAGCCAGGCGCAGCAGATCGGCGTCGTGATTCCAGATCAGCAGATTGACCAGCAAACCGGCCGGCACCAGCGCATTGTTCATCACCGCCAGGGTGCCACCATCGACCAGGCTGGCGCCTTTGTTCCACCAATACAGTCCCAATCCGGACGCCACCACACCAAGCCAGACCAGCACGCTCCACTGCAGTGCGTTGCTAGGCAGACGCTCGCCGTTACCCAGCAGCAGGAACGCGGGCAGCGCAATCAGCAAGGCGCCCAGATAGAAGAAGCCGAAGCGCCGGTACTGCGGCTCGCTCGAGGGGTGTTTGAGCAGCAGATGCTTGTACAGTACCTGCCCGGCAGCGAAGGTGAAGTTGGCGACCTGCAGCAACAGGAAACCGAGCAAAAAGCCGCTGCTGATACCGTCGTAGCGGATGATCCCGGCGCCCAGCACGGCCACCAGAGCGGCGACCAGCGCCCAGGGGTTGAATCGACGATTGAGGGCATCCTCGATCAGCGTCACGTGTAGCGGCGTGAGGATGGTGAACAGCAACACCTCCGGCACCGTCAGCACCGAGAAACTCAGGTACAGGCACACGTAGGTGATGCCGAACTGCAGCGCGCCGATCAGCAGCATGCCGCGCACGAAGGCCGGGGCATGGCCGCGCCAACGGGTCAGCGGCACGAACAGCAGACCGGCGATGACGATGCGCGTCAGCACCGCGAAGTAGCTGTCGACCCGGCCGGCAAGGTACTCACCGATCAGGCTGAAGGAAAACGCCCACAGCAGGGTCACGATCAACAGATAGCGCATGGTCACCTCAGGAACAGGCGGCGACCTTAGCGCGTTCATCGCGGGCGTACAATCGACAGTAGGCGAACCCCACCGGCCTCACGTGCAAGCCGTCGCCACCGGGCAAGAGCTTGTCGCCAGGCCCAGCCGGTCATTGCTTGCGCAATGCCCGGCAGAAGCGCCCAGGAGCCCAGGCGCCAGGAGAGTTTCGGATCAGGCCACTTCAGCCAGCTTGGCTTTGGCCTGGGCCAGGCCTTTTTCGCTGAACTCGGCGCCCAAGTTCAGGCCTTCGGCATGAATGAACTGCACATCGTGGATGCCGATGAAGGCCAACGCCTGACGCAGGTAGGGCTCCTGATGATCCAGGCCGCTGCCGGCGTAGATCCCGCCACGAGCCGTGAGCACGAAGGCACGCTTGCCGGTCAGCAGGCCCTGTGGCCCGGTTTCGGTGTACTTGAAGGTGACGCCAGCGCGCAGCACATGGTCGAGCCAAGCCTTGAGGGTGCTGGGGATGGCGAAGTTGTACATCGGCGCAGCCAGCACCAGCACATCGGCAGCCAGCAGCTCATCGGTCAGTTGATTGGAGCGGGCCAGGGCAGCTTTCTCGGCATCGCTCTGCTGCTCGCTCGGGGTCATCCAGCCACCCAGCAGCGTGGCGTCGAGATGCGGCACCGGCTCGGCCGCCAGATCACGCACCAGGACCTGATCAGCCGGGTGCGCAGCCTGCCAATTGGCGATGAATTGCTGGGTCAGCTCGCGGGAGACCGAACCTTGCTGGCGGGCGCTGCTTTCGATTACGAGAATACGGGACATGTCTGAGGCTCCATCGAGATGAACAAGAGTCGATGGAGCAGAGAATAGAGATGCGACTTTCGATAAAAAAGCGTAAATATCCGCTTACATATATCGACTAATTTGATTTATCGACGGGTCGCATCTAGGCTTCCATCACTTCAGGTTGCAGGTCAGCTTGATCCGCAGACGAATCACGCTACGGGTGAACTTGACCGCCATGTTGTTGCTGGCGCCAGGCGCCAACACGGTACGCCGGATGCGCGGTGCCTCGGGGCCATTTTGGAACACGGCACTGCACTCGGCTTCGCTCTGACCGTAGTTGTAGAGCATCAGAGCCGCCATGTTGTGGTCGATTTCCTGAGTGGTGGCGGAGACCTCGGCGCCGTTGAACTGTTTTTCCACCTCGATGGGGTAGGCATAGGCAGCCAACGGCATACAGGCCAGCAGCAAGCAGATTATTTTTTTCATCGGTGCTCTCCAACATGGGATCGCCAGTGTAGGTGGAGATCGTCGGCGATAACAGCCGACTCAGGCAGGATGATGTGATGAAAGCTCCTCGCGTAACCCTGGATCAATGGCGCACGTTGCAGGCCGTGGTGGATCAGGGCGGCTTCGCCCAGGCCGCCGAGGTGCTGCACCGCTCGCAGTCCTCGGTCAGCTATACCGTGGCACGTATGCAGGAACAGCTCGGTGTACCGCTGCTGCGCATCGACGGTCGCAAGGCCGTGCTCACCGAAGCCGGCGATGTATTGCTGCGCCGCTCACGGCAACTGGTCAAGCAGGCCAGCCAGCTGGAAGACCTGGCCCACCACATGGAACAGGGATGGGAAGCCGAAGTGCGCCTGGTGGTGGATGCCGCCTACCCCACCGCCAACCTCGTCCGAGCCCTGACCGCCTTCATGCCGCAAAGCCGCGGCTGCCGCGTACGCCTGCGCGAGGAAGTGCTGTCCGGCGTCGAGGAAGTGCTGCTCGAAGGCACCGCCGACCTGGCCATCAGTGCGCTGAACATCACCGGTCACCTGGGCATCGAGCTGGGTGAAGTGGAATTCGTCGCCGTCGCCAACCCGGAACACCCACTACATCGCCTGCAACGCGAGCTGAGCTTTCAGGACCTGGAAGGCCAGATGCAGGTGGTCACCCGTGACAGTGGCCGCTTGCAGCCGCGCGACGCCGGCTGGCTGGGCGCAGAACAGCGCTGGACAGTGGGCAGCCTGCCGACCGCACGCACCTTCGTCAGCAGCGGCCTGGGCTTCGCCTGGCTGCCACGCCACCTGATCGTCCGTGAACTGCAGGAAGGCCTGCTGAAACCCTTGCCCCTGACCCAGGGCGGTCTGCGCAAACCGCGCTTCTTCCTCTACAGCAACAAGGAGCGCGTACTCGGTCCGGCTACACAGATTCTCATCGAGCTGATCAAGAACTTCGACGCGGCGCCGCTGGACGCCGCCTTCGCCGCGCCGCAGTCGCCCAACTGAGAGCCCGCCCATGTCCTACTTCGACAACGACGGTTGCCAACTGCATTACGAAGACTACGGTCACGGCACGCCCCTGCTACTGGTGCATGGCCTGGGCTCGAGCACGCGCGACTGGGAATACCAGATCCCGGTGCTCGCCCAGCACTATCGGGTCATCGCCCTCGACGTGCGCGGCCATGGCCGTTCGGACAAGCCGCGCGAGGCTTATCGCATCGCCGATTTTGCCGAGGATGTCGCCGCCCTGATCGACCACCTGCAGCTTGCACCCGTGCATCTGGTGGGCATCTCCATGGGTGGGATGATCGGCTTCCAGCTCGGCGTAGACCGCCCCGAACTGCTGCGCAGCCTGACCATCGTCAACAGCGGTCCAGAGGTGAAGGCCAAGAGCGCACGCGACTGGCTGGAAATCGGTAAACGCTGGACGCTCTCGCGCCTGCTCAGCCTGGACACCATCGCCAAGGCGCTGGGCAAGCTGCTGTTCCCCAAACCGGAGCAGGCCGAACTGCGTCGCAAGGTCGAAGAACGCTGGCCGCAGAACGACAAACGCGCCTACCTCGCCAGCCTTGACGCGATCATCGGCTGGGGCGTGCGTGAACGCCTCGATCGCATCACCTGTCCTACCCTGGTGATCAGCGCCGACCGTGACTACACGCCCATTGAACGCAAGCGCGAATACGTGGCAGAAATGCCCAACGCGCGCCTGCTGATCATCGAAAACTCGCGCCACGCCACACCACTGGATCAACCAGAACGCTTTAATAACGCCCTGCTCGCCTTTCTCGGCGAGACCGCCAACAAGGAAAACTGACCATCATGCTCAAGCAACTCGTTCTCGCCATCGGCGCCCTGCTGCTGTCCTCCAGCCTGCTGGCCGCAGAAAATCCCAAGGTCCTGCTGACCACCAGCCTGGGTGAAGTGGAAGTAGAGCTGGCCGCCGACAAGGCGCCAATCAGCACGCAGAACTTTCTCAAGTACGTCGACAGTGGCTTCTACAACGGCACCCAGTTCCACCGGGTGATTCCGGGCTTCATGGTCCAAGGCGGTGGTTTCGATGCCGACATGCGCCAGAAGGACACCAACGCGCCGCTCAAGAACGAAGCCGACAATGGCCTGCACAACGTGCGCGGCACCCTGGCCATGGCCCGTACTCAGGTACGCGACTCGGCCACCAGCCAGTTCTTCATCAACCACAAGGACAACGCCTTCCTCGACCACAGCTCGCGTGACTTCGGCTACGCCGTATTCGGCAAGGTCACCCGCGGCATGGACGTGGTGGACAAGATCGCCCAGGTCCCCACCGGCAACCGCGGCATGCACCAGAACGTACCGCGCGAGCCAGTGCTGATCATCGACGCCAAGCGTCTGTAAAGTCCCGTAGGGTGCGCCGTGCGCACGGCGCACCCTACAACTGAAACGACAAAGCCGCCCATTGGGCGGCTTTGTCTTTTAACGGAGGCGCTTATTTTTCGACGAAGGCGCGCTCGATCAGGTAATCCCCCGGCTCACGCATGCGCGGGGAAATCTTCAGGCCGAAGCTGTCGAGCACTTCGCTGGTCTCGTCGAGCATGCTCGGGCTGCCGCAGATCATGGCGCGGTCGTCCTGCGGGTTGATCGGCGGCAGGCCGATATCGGCGAACAGTTTGCCGCTGCGCATCAGGTCGGTCAGACGGCCCTGATTCTCGAACGGCTCGCGCGTCACGGTCGGGTAGTAAATCAGCTTGTCCTTCAGCGCATCGCCGAAGAATTCGTTCTGCGGCAGGTGCTCGGTGATGAATTCGCGGTAGGCGACTTCGTTCACGTAGCGCACGCCGTGGACCAGGATCACCTTCTCGAAGCGCTCGTAGGTTTCCGGGTCCTGGATCACGCTCATGAACGGCGCCAGGCCGGTGCCGGTGCTGAGCAGATAGAGGTGCTTGCCGGGGTTGAGGTCATCGAGCACCAGCGTGCCGGTGGGCTTCTTGCTGATGATGATCTCGTCGCCTTCCTTCAAGTGCTGCAGTTGCGAAGTCAGCGGGCCGTCCGGCACCTTGATGCTGAAGAATTCCAGGTGCTCTTCCCAGTTCGGGCTGGCGATGGAGTAGGCGCGCATCAGCGGGCGGCCGCTGTCCTGCTGCAGGCCGATCATCACGAACTGACCATTCTCGAAGCGCAGACCCGGGTCGCGGGTGCACTTGAAGCTGAACAGCGTATCGTTCCAGTGGTGGACGCTGAGCACGCGCTCGACGTTCATATTGCTCATGATGATTTCCTCGAAGAACTTCAGCGCCAAAGGCGCGATTGCGCGGCATTCTATTCGCGGCAACAATATCTGTTAAGTGGATTATCAAGATATAGGTTATCGGTTATATCGATATGCGATTTACTCTCAGACAACTTCAGGTGTTCGTTGCCGTGGCGCAGCATGAAAGCGTCTCGCGCGCCGCGCAATCGCTCGCATTGTCGCAGTCTGCGACCAGCACTTCGCTGACCGAACTGGAACGCCAATCCGACTGCCAGTTGTTCGATCGCGCCGGCAAGCGCCTCGCGCTCAATGCCCTGGGCCGACAGCTACTACCCGAGGCGGTGGCGCTGATCGACCAGGCGCGCGAAATCGAACGCCTGCTGGGTGGCAAGAGCGGTTATGGCTCGCTGAACGTCGGCGCCACCCTGACCGTGGGCAACTATCTGGCCACCCTGCTGATTGGCAGTTTCATGCAGCGCCACCCCGAATGCAGGGTGAAGCTGCAGGTCCACAACACCGCCCATGTGGTGCAGCAAATCGCCCACTACGAGCTGGACCTGGGCTTGATCGAAGGCGACTGTCAGCACCCGGATATCGAGGTGCAACCGTGGGTCGAGGACGAACTGGTGGTGTTCTGCGCGCCGCAACACCCGCTGGCCCAACGCGGCAGTGCCAGCCTGGAAGAGCTGACGCACGAAGCCTGGATTCTGCGTGAGCAAGGGTCGGGCACACGACTGACTTTCGATCAGGCCATGCGTCATCACCCGCGCAATTTGAACATTCGCCTGGAGCTGGAACACACCGAGGCAATCAAGCGCGCCGTGGAATCCGGCCTGGGCATCGGCTGCATCTCACGCCTGGCGCTGCGCGACGCCTTTCGTCGCGGCAGCCTGACGCCAGTGGAAACTCCGGAGCTGGATCTGCGCCGGCAGTTCTACTTCATCTGGCACAAGCAGAAGTACCAGACAGCGGCGATGCGCGAATTTCTTGAACAGTGTCGTGCGCTGACCGCCGGCGTCAGTCGCAGCGATCAGATCGTTCTGCCGCCGATCGTCTGAGCGTCAGCCAAGCAGGATGACTGCCCAGACCGAGGCGATCATGCACAGCGCCACGAACTGCGCGGCGCTGCCCATGTCCTTGGCATTCTTCGACAGCGGATGGCGCTCCAGCGAAATGCGGTCGATGGCTGCCTCGATCGCCGAGTTGAGCAACTCGACGATCAGCGCCAGCAGACAGACGGCCACCATCAGCGCACGCTCACCGCGGCTGACGTCAAGGACGAAAGCCGATGGAATCAGCACCAGATTGAGCAACACCAGCTGGCGAAAGGCTGCTTCGCCGAAGAACGCGGCGCGCAGGCCATCGAGCGAATAGCCGGCAGCGTTGAGGATACGTTTCAGGCCGGTCTGACCCTTGAATGGCGACATGCGCCTCACCCCTTATGGACGAGGCGCGCAGCTTACTGCATCCGCAGCACGAGCACCTATATGCGAGATCGCGAGCTATACGATAGCAAATGAGCCGGCGCAGTTTACGGGCTGTAAATGAGCAGGCCGAGCCTGCTTTCAACGCAGCCCCGATGCGCAGCTCACTGCGCGGGGATCGATTCCATCTGCTGCAACAGCAACGCCGCCTGAGTGCGGGTGCGCACGCCCAGCTTGCGAAAGATCGCCGTCACATGCGCCTTGACCGTCGCCTCGGACACGCTCAGTTCATAGGCAATCTGCTTGTTCAACAGCCCTTCACAGACCATGGTCAAGACGCGGAACTGCTGCGGTGTCAGGCTGGCCAGGCCGGCACTGGCCGCCTTGGCCTCGGCGGAAACCGGCGCCCCCTCCTCGGCCAGCGGCGGCCACCAGGTGTCACCATCGAGTACATGTCGCACCGCTTGCTGCAAGGTTTCCAGTGGGCTGGATTTGGGAATGAAGCCACTGGCCCCGAATTCGCGGGAGCGGTTGACCACGGAGGCTTCTTCCTGAGCGGAGATCATCACCACAGGGATCTGCGGGTACTGCCCACGCAGCAATACCAGACCGGAAAAACCGTAGGCACCGGGCATATTGAGGTCAAGCAGGACCAGGTCCCAATCACTCTTGGCGGCAAGGTGGTTTTCAAGCTCGGCGATACTGGCAGCTTCTACCAGATGCACTTCAGGCCCCAGGCCCAGGGTCAGAGCTTGTTGCAGCGCGCTGCGAAACAGCGGGTGGTCGTCAGCAATCAGGATTTCGTAGGCGGCCATTGGCAGATCCTGTTCTTGTTATAAGTGGCACTGAGGTGAGTATGGCAGTGCTTTTCGCCTGACGACCCGCTCAAGCCTGCTCAATGAGCATCACAGACTCCCCACTCGGACCGACGGCGGCGCTCAGCATGCCGAGCTGTGACGGGGTGGTCAAGCTCAATGCTTTGCGGCAGGATGCGCAACTTTCCCGCCGAGACGCCCCAATGCGAAGCCAAGCCCTGCGCGCCGACCTGTTGATGCTGATTACCGCGATGATTTGGGGCAGCGCCTTCGTCGCCCAGCGTCTGGGCATGGATAACATCGGCCCCTTCCTTTATACCGGCCTGCGCTTCACCCTCGCCTGCCTGGTTCTGTTGCCGGTGCTGGCGTTGCTGCAGCGTCGCCAACAGCGGCCCGCTGCACCACTGAATCGCAACCTGCTGGTGGGTGGTGTGATCATGGGGCTGGCGCTGTCGCTAGGGATCAACCTGCAGCAGGTCGGCCTGCTGTTCACTACGGTGACCAACTCCGGCTTCATCACCGGTTTGTACGTGATCGTGGTACCGATTCTCGGCCTGCTGATCGGCCAGCGCAGCAGCGCCGGCATCTGGTTGGGCGCCAGCCTGGCAGTGGTCGGCATGTTCCTGCTCAGCGTCGGCGAAGGCTTCACCGTGGCCTCGGGCGACTGGCTGCAACTGGCCGGCGCCTTTGTCTGGGGTATTCATGTGCTGCTGGTAGGTTTCTTCGCCGGCCGTCATGACCCGTTGCGCCTGGCCTTCATCCAGTTCGCCACCTGCGCGGTGATCAGCCTGGCCCTGGCCCTGGTGTTCGAGACCGCGACGCTGGACGGCATTGTCAAAGCTGCCCCGGCCATTCTCTATGGCGGCGTATTCGGCGTGGCGATCGGTTTCACCCTGCAGGTGGTGGCGCAGCAACATGCCATCGCCTCGCATGCAGCGATCATTCTCTCGCTGGAGGCGGTGTTCGCTGCCATCGCCGGCGCCCTGTTGCTCGGCGAAGTGCTGGCGCTGCGTGGCTACCTGGGTTGCGCGCTGATGTTTGGCGGGATGTTGCTGGCTCAACTGTGGCCCAAGCCACTGCAAAGTGAACTCAGCGGTACGTCTGCAAACGCTGGTGCAGAGCGTCGTTGAGATCCAGCGGCAAACGCCGTTTGGCGGCCAGATAATGTTGGCTGAACACATCGAGATAATCGTCCAGCGCCTCGCCGGCACGCAGGTCGCCAGCCAGTTCCAGGCACATGGCGGCCACCTCGGCGGTGCACAGGTGCTCACCACGGGTAGAACGACGCAGGCGATAGCGCGATAGTTGCGCTGGCGTCAGGCTCAGCACTGGCAGCGCATCCAGATAGGGGCTCTTGCGAAACATCTTGCGCGCCTCGGTCCAGGTGGCGTCGAGTAACACGAACAGCGGACGCTTGCCGGGCGCAAGCCGCACCTCCTCTACCACGCGCTGTGGCGCCACATATTCGCCGGGAAAGACCAGATACGGCTGCCACTGCGGATCGGCCAAAAGCTCCAGCAGCGCCGGATCGACGGCCGTGCGCGTCCAGCCGAAGGCGTGGGTTTCAGGCACCACATCAGCGATCAGCCAACCGGTATTGCTCGGTTTCAGCGCCTCGATGTCATGCATCACCAGGCACATGGCGGCATTCGCCTCGACCTGCGGGCGCCAGGCACACAGGCAATGGGTCGGCTGCACCCGACAGTGCAGGCAACGCTCGGCACGCGAGCCACGGGCAACGAAGGGTTTGAGGCTGCGCGCCAGGCGCTCTGTGCGCAGGCGGGCGACGGCATGTGGGGCTGGATGAGTCATGGAAGGCGCAACGGCGATTGGGCGCGCGATTCTAACACCTCACCCGCACCGCTGGCGGGCCAGAACCAGTAGACTGCAACCGTCACAGGCCAATGGCCACTGCCGCGAACATTCACGACCGTGGCCTGTCCAAGGCTGTCCACGCTTTCAGGAGTTACATCACATGCTGCGTTACATCCTTCCTGCCCTCGCACTCAGCCTGATGCTTGCCACCGCCCAGGCCGCCTCTCTGAAGGAAATGGAGCTGACTCGTACCCTGGAGCAGGTCGCCCGACAGAGCAGTGAGGGCACGCCACGGGCGATCAACGAGGACATTCTCGATCAGGGCTATACCGTGGAAGGTCACACGCTGATCAACCACCTCAGCGTGCGCCCGGCGCATGCGGCAAACATGCGCGGCAACCCGGACATCGTGCGCAGCCAACTGGCGGCCAGCGTCTGCCGCAATCCGGGCTATCGCAGCCTGCTGGCCCAAGGCGCGCAGCTGCGTTATCAGTTCAGCGAGTACCGCAGCAACCTTCCGGTTACCGTCGAAACCTTCGACAAGGGTGATTGCGGCCTGTAAGTACTGGCCAGGCTCAGCCTCGCTGCGCCCGGCGCTGGGCGTCATCGGCGCGCAACTCGGCGAGCAGGGCCTCCATGTAGCGTGAGCGTCGCCTACCCCCTTCGAGGCGACGCACGCACTCCTCCTGCAGACTCAACTGGTTGATTCGTGCCGCCTCCTGCAGCATGCGATAGAGGTCGGTGTCGAACTCCACAATCAGCCTGGGCATACCTGCCCCTCCCTTGCAATTGCCCCAACCCGATCATTCAGCGCAGGATATTGGGATCTCCCGTGCCGGCCAGCGCGGCCCGTTCCTCGGTAGTAAGCCAGGCATCGACCGCTGTGCCCAGCACCTCGGCGACACTCTGCAACACATGCGCCCAGGTACAGCCGTTGGCGAACAGCATGCCGGCTTCGTCGAAGGTGCCGCCACGGTTGCGATAACCCAGTGCCCGACAGAACGTGCCCTCGCCCAACACCGTGGACAAATGCCCCCGTGCCACCTCCGGGCGCATATGGCTGAGCAATACGCGCCGCCGGTACGCAGCGGGAAACAACGCTTCATGCTCTGCAGGCGTAGCCAGCGCCGGTGCTTCCCAGGCATCACGCGCCCCCCGAAAACGTCCCGGCTCCTGCAAGTAAATCAGACGCCAGGCCACCGCATGCTGACTCAGACGAACGGCAGCACGGCGCATCGCGTGCAACTGGTAACTGCCGCTGGCGATCAGCAGCACCGGCTCGCCCTCGCCCTCGGCAGCCACCAGCAAGGCACCATCACGGGCCAGCTGCTGCGCCTGCGCGGCCGTGAAGCTGCAGGGCTGCTCGCGCTTGGCCACCACCAGGCAAGCCAACCTGCCGCGCTCCTGATAGATGCCTGGCAGCAGCGCCAGCAGCGAATTGTGGTCGGCCGGCAGCAGCACGCGCATGACATCGTGCATCTCGCCCAGCAGCGCCTCACAGAAGGTGGTGTCCTGGTGCGATTGCTGGTTCTTGCCGTTCTCCCAGGTGTGCGAAGTCGCCACCAGCGGCCAACCCAGCCAGCCAGCCGGTCGCCCGGCCTCTTTCTGCTGGCGGGCGAAGATCAGGCTCTGACGCACCGCGCCGAGCATCTTCACGCAGAACGCCTCGTAACTGGCCACCAGGTTCAGACCGCCCTGGTTGGCCAGACAGGCGGAAACCACGGCCTCCTCGTTGAGCGCCGTGATCACCGCGCCATGCACTGATTCCAGCTCGCTTTCCGGCTGGCTGACACGGTGCTTGAGCGCCTTCAGCACGCCACCCAAGCGGTTGCTGGCCAGTTCGTCCGGGTTGCCGACACGGGCACGTAACTGCGGATTGGCCCGTACCAGATCGACAAAGTAGCGATCCAGCGCACTCATGGGCGAACAGGCCTTGTCGTGAAAATGCAGCGCTGGCTGTACCGGCTGCGCGGGTTGACGACGGGCCAGTGGATTGTCTCGTTCAGGCTCACGCCCCTTGCCGGCAGCGAATAGGCTGCAGGCCTCAGCCAATGCCTGGGGCTGCACCCACAACGCCGCCGCATGCTGGTTGAACAGTTCGCGTGCGTGCGCATCGAGCGCCGGGCTGGCCGGTAGCGGCAGGTTGTGCGCGGCATTGCTGCCAGCGCCATAGAAGCCATAGCCCTTGGTGGTTTCGGCAATGCCGTAGGGCATGGGCAGGGGATAGTCGATCAGTTCGCGATTGCGCTCATCGACCCGATGCGCCAGGCGCTGCTCCATTTCCCACAGCGCACAGACGAAAGCTGCCGGGTCACGTCCATCGAAGCTCAGCGGATCGAAACCACAGCCGCGCAGGTGCCGGCGAAAGCCCTCCAGCCCCTCCAGCGTGCCGAGTTCGGTACGCTGCTCGATACGCCGACCGTTGGCGATCATCACCGGCAGCGCCACACCACAATCCTCGGCACGCCACCAGCGCGGCATCCAGTCACTGCCGCGCTGCTCCTCGGCAGCACCGTCGGAGAGGAACGCCACCAATTTTTCGCCCGGCAATGGCAGATGCGCGTACTGCAACTCGGCAAAGCCCAGGTAACCGCCTTCGGCGATGCCACCAGCGGTATGCGGATTGACATGGCTGCCCAGCGGCACGCCAGGGCGGCCGTCCGCTGCCTGCGCATAGCTGTAGAAATCTGCCACCAGGCGGCTCATGCCCGTTTCATCACAGGCATAGCGCTCAGCCTGCTCGGGATGCTGGTTGCCTGTCAGCAGGTTCAGCGCCTCGATTGCCGCCACGCAATGGCCCTGCCCCATCAACCAGCCACGTGTCTCGGCGGTCAGGGCATTGAGTGCCAGGTAACCGGCGTAGGCAGGCACCATGTTCAGTGCGCCACCGGTATGACCTTCCGGCACTGGTTTGAAGTCCTCGGCCTGCAGCGGCTGGCCATCGAGTCGAACGCGCTGGGCATAGGTCATGTGCACCACCAGCCAGAGGCCGGCTGCGGTCAGCGAATCCAGGGCGCGAAACAGGCGGTAGACGCTCGGCAAGTCGGGCTGCAAGCCGCTCTGCACCAGCTGATGGGCCAGACGAAAGACCGCAGCGCTGGTCTGCGGGCTATGCTGAACAGGTCCGTGGCCCGCCTGCCAGTGGGCGAAGCCGGGGTATTGCTGGGCGTGTTGAGCCAGAGTCGCGGCATCGGGCAATAGCTGAGGCATGGGTCATCTCCTGAAAATTCGCTTGCAGTTTAGGCACCCGGAGCCCTACATCGAGTGACCTGCATCAAACCACGCGGCGCTTCAAACCGGCAGACTCGCCACATCATCACAACAAGGATAGAACCATGGCCCTGCTCACTTTTCTCGGTGCAATCCAACAAGTTACCGGCTCCTGCTACCTGGTGGAGAGTCGCGACGGGGCCAAGGTCCTGCTCGAATGCGGCATGCACCAGGGGCGCCGCCAGGAAGAGGACCAGAACCGCAGCGCCTTCCCCTTCGACCCGCGGGAGCTGGATGCGGTGGTGATCTCCCATGCCCACCTCGATCACAGCGGGCTGCTGCCACGCCTGGTCGCCGAGGGTTATCGCGGCCCGATCCACGCCACCGAGGCCAGCAGCGAACTGCTCGAACTGATGCTGCTGGATTCGGCCTTCCTCCAGGAGAAGGACGCCGAGTGGGAGAACCGCTGGCGTGCGCGCCAGGGCAAGCCGGCCATCACGCCGCTCTACACCATCGCCCATGCCGAGCAGGCGCTCAGCCAGCGCCGCGCGCATGCCTACGGCACAACGATCGAGGTGGCCAAGGGCGTGCAGGTCACCTTCCACAATGCCGGCCACATTCTCGGCTCGGCCATCGTCGAAATGCAGGTGCAGGATCACCACCTGCAGCGTCATCTGGTGTTCTCCGGCGACCTGGGCAATACCTGCTCGCCACTGATGCAGGCGCCGACCCAACTGAACAAGGCCGACGTACTGCTGATGGAGTCGACCTACGGCGACCGTGATCATCGCCCCAGTGACGAAACCCTGGAGGAGCTGGCCGAGATTCTGCAGCAGGCGCACAAGGAAGGTGGCAACGTGCTGATCCCCTCTTTCGCCGTCGGCCGCACCCAGGATCTGATCTACTACCTCGGCCGCTTCTATCAGGAAGGCCGCCTGCCGCAGCAGGCGGTATTCCTCGACAGCCCCATGGCCATCCGCGCCAATGCCATCTACAGCCGCTTCCATGATCAGTTCGCCGCCGAAGACCGCGCTGCACTGGCTGCCAAGGGTGTCACCCGGGTAGAGGACTGGCTACCGATCCTGCGCTGCACGCCAACGGCGGAAGAGTCCATGGCGATCAACCGGATCAAGAGCGGCGCGATCATCATTGCCGGCGCCGGCATGTGCAACGGCGGGCGTATCGTCCACCACTTCAAGCACAATCTGTGGCGCGAGAACTGCCATCTGGTGTTCCCCGGTTTCCAGGCCAAGGGCACGCTCGGCCGCCTGATCGTCGACGGCGCAGAAACGGTCAAAGTGCTGCACCAGCGCATTGCGGTGAAAGCCAGGGTGCACACGCTGGGCGGTTTTTCTGCGCACGCCGGTCAGTCGCAGCTGCTCGACTGGGCGAGCCAGTTCGAGCACCACCCCGAGCTGTACCTGGTGCACGGCGAACTGGATAAGATGCAGGCCCTGCAAGCCACCCTGCGCGAACGCCTGAACTGGATCGCCAACATTCCCGAACCCGGTGAGCAGATCGCCCTGTAACCGGCGCTTACGAAAAGCAGGCAGCGAAACGGCAACCTGGCTGTGGCAAGCGTCATGAAACGCCATAATCACTGAACCGGTACGGGCGCGAGCCGCATCAGCCTCTCGCCCGTCTCAGAACAGGAGAGCCTTCATGCCTTACGAAGCGGACGACTATCTGTCGCGCCACGTGCAAACCAGCGAAGTCGACCTGACCCGCAAGGTCGACGAACTGGTGGCACTGGCAGCCCCCGGCAACAGCCCGAACCTGCAGCTGTACCGGGAAATGCTCAGTACCGTGATCCATATGGCCCAGGCGGACCGCAACCGCTGGGACGCCAAGATCATGCTGCAGACCCTGCGCGAGATGGAAAATGCCTTCGGTGTACTGGAACAGCTCAAGCGTCGGCGCAAGGTCACCGTCTTCGGCTCGGCCCGCACGCCAGCCGATCATCCGCTGTACCTGCAGGCTCGTGAACTGGGCGCACGGTTGGCGCAGCGTGACCTGATGGTGATCACCGGCGCAGGCGGCGGCATCATGGCCGCCGCCCATGAAGGCGCCGGCGTGGACAACAGCCTGGGGTTCAACATCACCCTGCCCTTCGAACAAACGGCCAACTCGACGATGCGCGGCAGCAACCACCTGCTGTCATTCCATTTCTTCTTCCTGCGCAAGCTGTTCTTCGTCAAGGAGGCCGACGGTCTGGTGCTTTGCCCCGGCGGTTTCGGCACGCTCGACGAGGCGCTGGAAGTGCTGACCCTGATCCAGACAGGCAAAAGCCCGCTGGTACCGGTGGTATTGCTCGATCAGCCGGGTGGCAGCTACTGGAAGGACGCCCTGGGCTTCATGCGCCGCCAGCTTGAAGACAATGGCTACATCCTGCCCAGCGATCTGAACCTGATGCACCTGGTGTACAGCGCCGAAGAAGCGGTAGATGAAATCGTCCACTTCTATCGCAACTTCCACTCCAGCCGCTGGCTCAAGGATCGCTTCGTGATTCGTCTCAACCACCCGCTCAACGAGCAGACACTCGCTCGACTCGACGAGGAATTCAGCGGACTGTGCAAGAGCGGTGGTTTCACTCAGCAGCCCCATTGCGAGCTGGAAAACGACGAGCCCGAGCTGTGCCACCTAACGCGCCTGGCCTTTGCCTTCAACGGTCGTGACTATGGCCGCCTGCGTGCGCTGCTAGACGTGGTCAACGAGCCGGAGACCTGGGCAAGCTGAAGTAGCCCGGATGCAATCCGGGCTACGTGTTTGCCTCCCCCTCTCCCACTTGCAGGAGAGGGAGCAGGCCGTGCAAGGACAAGGCAAGTCGCTTGCCTAAGCAGGCGCTACAGCGTGTGAGTTGAAGCTGGTCGCTGCTCCTCTCAGGCGTTACCCGCGACCTTCATTCGCGCAGCCTGGGTGAAATCCAGCATACGCTTGAGCGGTTTGATCGCCTTGGGGATCAGTGCCGGATCAACATGAATCTCGCCAGACCCCTGACGCAAGCCGGTCAGCACGCGCTCCAGCGTATTCATCGCCATCCACGGGCAGTGCGCGCAGCTGCGGCAGGCGGCACCGTTACCGGCAGTTGGCGCCTCGATAAAGGTCTTGTCCGGGCACAGCTGCTGCATCTTGTAGAAGATGCCGCGGTCGGTGGCGACGATGAAGGTCGAGTTGGGCAGGGTCTGCGCCGCCTTGATCAACTGGCTGGTGGAACCCACGGCATCGGCCAGCTCCACCACGTTCTGCGGCGACTCCGGGTGCACCAGAATGGCGGCGTCCGGGTACAGGGCTTTCATGTCCAGCAGCTGCTTGGACTTGAACTCCTCGTGCACGATGCAGGCGCCGTCCCACAGCAGCATGTCGGCGCCGGTCTCGCGCTGGATGTAGTTGCCCAGATGCTTGTCTGGCGCCCAGATGATGGTCTCACCGTTGTCCATCAGACTCTCGACGATCTCCAACGCGCAGCTGGAGGTCACCACCCAGTCGGCGCGCGCCTTCACGGCGGCCGAGGTGTTGGCGTAAACCACCACGGTGCGCTCCGGGTGCTGGTCGCAGAAGGCCGAGAACTCATCCACCGGGCAGCCCAGGTCGAGCGAACAGGTCGCCTCCAGGGTCGGCATCAGCACGCGCTTTTCCGGGTTGAGGATCTTCGCCGTCTCGCCCATGAACTTGACCCCGGCTACCACCACAGTCTGTGCCGGGTGCTGATTGCCGAAGCGAGCCATTTCCAGGGAGTCGGAAACGCAGCCACCGGTTTCCTCAGCCAGCGCCTGGATGACCGGATCGCAGTAATAGTGCGCTACCAGCACCGCGTTCTGCTTCTTCAGCTCGGCGGCGATTTCACGGCGATAGAAAGCTTCCTCCTCGGCAGTCAGCGGTTTGGGCTGCTTTGCATCGAGGTGGGCCTGGACCAGAAGGCGTTCGGAAATTTGCGTCATATCATCGAACCTGCGGCGCTCTTGAGCGAGCTGCGAGTATACCCCCTGGCTGCCCATCGCCACAGGCAGGGCAACATCGGCAAGAGGGCTTTTCCGAGAGCAAAAAAAAGCCAGTCTTGCGACTGGCTTTTGCGATCTGGTGGGTCGTGTAGGATTCGAACCTACGACCAATTGGTTAAAAGCCAACTGCTCTACCAACTGAGCTAACGACCCAACGCGAGGCGCATGATACTGATTTAATTCAGGAAATCAACACTTCGCGAAAACTTTTTCACACATAGCGCGTAGCGTCAGGCACACCGGCTGCGGTGAAACCGGCTGCACGCAGGCGACAGCTGTCGCACTTGCCACATGCGCGGCCGTCATCATCGGCCTGGTAGCAAGATACCGTGAGTGCGTAATCCACGCCCAGGCGCATACCGGCCTGGATGATCTCGCCCTTGCTCATCTGCTGCAGCGGTGCGCGAATGACAAAGCCCTGCCCCTCCACACCCGCCTTGGTCGCCAGGTTGGCCATACGCTCGAAGGCGTCGACGAACTCGGGGCGGCAATCCGGGTAGCCCGAGTAATCCACCGCGTTGACGCCAATGAAGATATCGCGCGCCTCGAGCACCTCGGCCCAGCCCAACGCCAGCGCCAGGAACACCGTATTGCGTGCCGGCACGTAGGTGGCGGGAATACCTTCAGAGGGCGATTCGGGCACGGCAATGCTGCTATCGGTCAATGCCGAACCGCCGATGCCGTTAAGGTTCAGGCCGATCACCTTGTGCTCGACCACACCCAGCTGCCGCGCCACACGCTCGGCTGCCTGCAACTCGGCTCGATGGCGCTGCCCGTAATCGAAACTCATGCTGTAGCAGCTGTAGCCTTCGGCCTTGGCCATGGCGACCACGGTGGCCGAGTCCAGGCCACCGGAAAGGAGGATGACCGCTTTCTTCTCGTTCATATTCAGTGTCCCGGCTCGTCGTTCCAGAGAATCTTGTGCAGTTGCAGTTGCAGGCGTACTGGCAGGTTATCGGTCACTATCCAGTCGGCCAGCGCACGTGCATCGACCTGTTTGTGACTGGGCGAGAGCAGCACCTCGCCGGCACGCGCGGCCAGGTCATACTCGATCAGTTTGGATACTGCCCAGTCGTAGTCTTCACGCGAGCAGATGACGAACTTGACCTGGTCATTACGAGTCAGCCACTGGACATTCTCATAGCGATTGCGCTGCACTTCGGCAGAGCCCGGGGTCTTCAGGTCGAGCACCTTGCTGACGCGCGGATCGACTGCCGATACATCGAGCGCGCCACTGGTTTCCAGTGATACCTCGTAACCGGCATTGCACAGATGCGTGAGCAAGGGGATGCAGTTCGGCTGGGCCAGCGGCTCGCCGCCGGTTACGCACACGTAGCGCGGCCGATAGGCAGCCACTTGGTCGAGGATACTGCCCAGGGTGACGACCTCGCCGCCACTGAAGGCGTAGGCGGTATCACAGTACTGACAGCGCAGGGGACAGCCGGTCAGGCGCACGAATACCGTCGGCAAGCCGGCGGTACGCGTTTCCCCCTGCAACGAGTAGAAAATCTCGGTGATGCGCAGGGTTTCTTGCATGGTAGCCACGGGCGTGATGACGAAACAGGCCATCCGCCTCCGTTGCGTGAAAGACAGGAACGCCGGCGTCGACCGACATTCGACAAGGCATGGCGACAAGGACATCAGCCGAGCTGAAACCCCGCCTCGCATGCGAGCGCGCATTCTAATGGATCACGCGAAGCCAGATAAGAAAAACCCGCGACGGGCGCGGGTTTATTCATCGAGTGTCGATCTACAGCCGTTGCAGGTCGCGCTGAGCCAGCTGGGCGGCCGAGCTACCCGGGTACTGCGCGATGACTTGCTGAAGAATGCCACGAGCCTTGTCGTTGTGACCCAGGCGACGTTCGACATCGGCCAGCTTGAACAGTGAATCTGGCACCTTGGCGTGACTCGGATAAGCCTGGCTGACCTTGGCAAAGGCTTGACCGGCTGCCTGCAAGTCACCCTTGGCCAGATTCACCTCACCCAACCAATACTGGGCGTTACCCGCATATTGGCTGCTGGGATAACGGTTGAGAAAGGCGGTGAACGCCTGCGACGCCTTGTCGAAATCCTTGGCCTTGATCAGGTCGAAGGCGGCGTCGTAATAGAGTTTTTCCTTGGCCGGATCACCCGGCTCGGCACTGGCCTGCTGCTGTGCGGCAGGTGGCGTCGGGGTGCCATTGGCGTTTACCGCGCCATCGGCTGAATTCTGTGCGGGAGCTCCACCGGCAGCAGCACCGGAAGAAATGCGTTGATCCAGATCCTGGTAACGCTCCAGGCCTTCCTGCTTGAGGCGCTGGATTTCATTCTGCTGCTCTTCGACCATGCCCCGCAGTTGCGCAATTTCCTGCTGCATCTGCTCGAGTTGGTTGAACAGCATACCCTGCGCAGAAGCAGGTGCTTGCGCACCCGCTCCGGCGGAGGAGCCGGCCGTACCATAACCCGCCGGTGGATAGCTGCTGCCCTGTTGCATGGAGCTGCTTTCCAGTACGGGAACCTCCGCCATCGCCGCGAGCGGCAAGGCGAGTGTCAGAAGGGTCAGGATACGGCGGCAATCTCGCATGGCAGCTTACTTACGCAGCTCTACGCGACGGTTCTGAGCCCAGGACTGCTCGTCGTTGCCAGTGGCAACCGGACGCTCTTCGCCGTAGGAAACCAGTTCCAGCTGAGCCGGGGAAACGCCCTGCAGAACCAAGTAGCGTTGAACGGCCTTGGCACGACGCTCGCCCAGAGCCATGTTGTACTCACGGGTACCGCGCTCGTCAGCGTGGCCTTCCAGAACGACGCGAGCGCCGTTACCTTTCAGATCCTTGGCGTGTACGTCCAGAGCGCGCATGGCTTCGGCTTTCAGGTCGGAGCTGTCGTACTCGAAGTAGAAGGTGGTGATAGCGCGCAGAGCAGCTTCTTCGCTCAGGCTGCCATCAACAGCGCCAGTGTTGGCACCGTAGCCAGCGTTCGGGTCAACAGCGCCTTCGCCAGCAGCGTCGCCGCCTTTGGAGGAGCAACCTACAGCAACGGCGAGAGCCAGGGACAGTGCAGCGAACTTACCGAATTTCAGCATTTCCATCATATAACTCCTAATGAACCCCAGTTGTGTTAAGCAAAAAGGTGTAGCGCCGCATCAGTTCAGGTAAGGGGACCAAGAAGGCTCTCGAACTTCGCCTTGAGCGGTAGGAAGAGGGAGCCTCACACGTCCATTGGTGGACGCTAACATCAAGACTCCCCGGCCCTGCTGGCGGGTGGCGTAGATTAGCATGGTGCCATTGGGCGCAACAGTGGGCGACTCATCCAAACTTGTGTCTGAAAGTATGCGCAAACGGTTGGTTTCCAGGTCCTGTGCAGCCACCTTGAACACGGTAAAACCATCCTGGCGATGAATCATCACCAGGGTCTTCTCATCAGCCGACAATTTCGGGTTGGCGTTGTAGTTACCGACGAAGGTCACACGCTCCACTGCCCCGCTATTGATATTTGTCTTGTAGATCTGCGGACGTCCCGCACGATCCGAAGTGAAGTAAAGGGTCTGACCGTCCTTGCCCCAGAAGGGTTCGGTATCAATGGCGTAATGGTTGGTAATGCGGCGCATCTGCCGGCTGCCCATGTCCATCACATAGATTTCCGGGTTGCCATCGCGAGACAGCACGAAGGCCAGGCGGTTGCCGTCTGGCGACCACGCCGGCGCACCGTTGAGGCCTTCGAAGTTGGTGATTTGCTCACGACGACCGGTGTCGATGTGCTGCACGAAGATGCGCGGGCGACGCTGCTCGAACGACACGTAAGCGATACGGCGGCCATCCGGCGCGAACGACGGCGACAGGATCGGCTCACGCGATTGCAGCAGGGTTACCGCACGGGCACCGTCGTAGTCGGAGCGCTGCAGGGTGTAACGGGTGTTGTTGGTGCCCATGCGCTCGGCAGTGACGTACAGCAGGCGCGTGGAGAATGCTCCCTTGACGCCGGTGAGCTTCTCGAACGACTGATCGGCGATATGGTGCGCCATGTCGCGCAACTGATCGGTACCACCACCGACATTACCGGTCATAACCTGCTGCTCGGTGTTGACGTTGAACAGCGCGTACTGAATCTGCAACCGGCCACCGTTGGGCACGATGTTACCGACCAGCACGTACTGGGCGCCCAGTGCTTTCCAGTCACGGTAAATGACTTCGCTGGCCTGGGTCGGCAAGCTGATCATGTTCTGCCGCGGGATGGGCTCGAAGTAGCCGGAGTTGCGCAGGTCGTTGCCGATGATCTGCGACATGTCCTCGGGCAGCACCGAACCACCCTGCCAGCCGAACGGCACGACGGCGATGGGGGTCGCACGGTCAGCGCCTTGGGAAATCACCAGCGGATCGGCCGCCTGGACACTTCCGACCAGCATGACCAGCCCCAGCAGGGCGATACGAATCAGGGTATTCACAGAGCTCAATCCTCCGGTTTGAAAATGACACGACGCTGCCTGTACCGACTGTCGAAGGTAGCGCGATCCAATTGTTGCATCTCGGGAATACGCCCGACGTTACGTACAGCTGCAACGGCCGAGTTGTCGAACGGCGCATCGCCACTGGAGCGCGATACACTGGCGTTGGTCACGGTGCCGTCGGGCAGCATCTGGATCAACAACTCGACACTCATGCCACGGCGCGCCGACATCGGTCGCTGCCAGTTCTCGGTAATCAGCTTGATGATCAGATCATCGAGGTTACCGGCCACCTGATCCCCATGGGTTTCGGCCAGCGCCTGCTGGTTCTGTACGTTGTCCGACAGCAACTCGGCCAACGCTGCCGCTTTCTGGTCTTCGGCCGCCTTGCGTCGGGCATCTTCAGCCTTGCGCTTGGCATCCTCGGCAGCCTTCTTCTTAGCAGCTTCGGCAGCAGCCTTTTTCTTCGCCTCTTCAGCCGCTTTCTTTTTCGCTTCCTCGGCAGCCTTCTTCTTGGCGTCCTCTGCGGCTTTCTTCTTCGCCTCTTCCTCGGCGCGCTTCTTGGCGATATCGGCCTGGCGCTTCTGCTCAGCGGCCTTCTCGGCTTCGGCTTTCTTCGCCGCTTCGGCCTTTCGAGCTTCTTCGGCTTGCTTTTGTTCCTCGGCTTTCTTGGCCGCGGCTACCTTCTGCGCTTCGGCCTGGGCCTGCTTCTGCTCTTCGGCTTTCTTCTGTTCCAGTCTTTCGGTCTCGAACTGCGGCGCCGAAGTCTTCTGCGCTTCACCCGCAACCTTCTGCGTGGTTTGCGTAGTGGCCTGACTCTGCGACTGCAATTGATACAGCGTAGCCTGTACCACCGGGCGCGCCGGCGGCAGTTCCGGGGTGAAGGCGAAGCTGACGAACAGCATGGCGAACATCAGGACGTGCAGACCTACAGCCCAGACGATAGGCCAGAAGTAGCTTTCCGATTGCGAACGCTCGGCTTGCTGCATCAGGGAGCCTCGGTAATCAATCCGACGTTACCGACGTCGGCCTGCTGCAAGCCGCCCATGGCAGCCATCACGGTGCCATAGTCCACCGATTTGTCGCCGCGCACGAACACCTGCACCTGCTTACCCTGACGGCGGTTCTCGGCAATGATCGCCGACACGGCCTGAGTCATCTGCTCGAGGGTCGAAGCACGCTCCTGCTCGGTATCGACGTCGACCTCGCTGCCCATATTCCAGTAGTAGGTCTTGTCGGCCTTGATGGAAATGGTCAACACCTGAGCGTCGTTGTCCTGCGGCAGCGCTTCACTGCTGACCTTGGGCAGATCGACCTTGACGCCCTGATTAAGCATCGGCGCGGTGACCATGAAGATGACCAGCAGTACCAACATCACGTCGATGTAGGGCACCACGTTCATCTCGGCGACCGGTTTGCGTCTGTTGCGAATTCTCGCCATGGTTAAAACCTGTCCTCTTCGCTCGCCTTAGTCTTCCGAGGTGTGCACTTTACGGTGCAGGATGGCCTGGAACTCGTCGGCGAAGGTGTAGTAACGACCGATCAGCATCTCGCCACGGGCCGAGAAACGGTTGTAGGCGATGACCGCCGGGATTGCTGCGAACAGGCCGATGGCGGTAGCGATCAGCGCTTCTGCAATGCCCGGTGCCACGGTAGCCAGAGTGGCTTGCTGCACCTGAGCCAGACCGCGGAAGGAGTTCATGATGCCCCATACGGTGCCGAACAGGCCGATATAGGGGCTGGTGGAACCGACGGTTGCCAGGAACGGCAGAGCGGTCTCCAATTTTTCCTCTTCACGGGAGATAGCCACGCGCATGGCACGGGCCACGCCGTCCATCACCGCATCCGGGTCGACGCCCTGCTGCTGACGCAGACGGGAGAACTCCTTGAAGCCGGCACGGAAGATCTGCTCCAGACCGGAATCCGGATCGGGGTTGCTGCCGGCCTGGCGATACAGTTTGGACAGGTCGATGCCGGACCAGAAGCGGTCCTCGAAATTGTCCAGCGCGCGCTTGGCGGCGCGGATGGCATTACTGCGCTGGAAGATCATCACCCAGGAAATGACCGAGGCGGCCACCAGAGTCAGCATGACCAGCTGAACCACAAAGCTGGCGTTACTGATCAGACTCCACATCGACATATGGTCAACGGCGTTAGCTTCCACGCTTACTCTCCTGCTGCAATTAAACCCGGCGCCTGCGTCCCGGCGAACGCATGTCGCAGGGTTTCGGGGATAGCCCGGGGTTTCAAGTTGTCGGCGCGCACACAGGCCACCAGAAACTGCCCTTCGCAGAGCAGCACATCATCCGTAGCCCGCCTGACCTGTTGACGAAAGCGCAGGCTGGCACGGTTCAATTCGATCACATCGGCGCTGATCACCAGCTCATCATCCAGTCGCGCCGGCGCGTGGTAACGCGCTTCGGTCGAGTGCACGACGAACAACAGGCCCTCACCGGCAAGCGTCGACTGGGCATAACCCAGCTCACGCAGGCGCTCGGTGCGAGCCCGCTCCATGAATTTGAGATAGTTGACGTAGTAGACGATGCCGCCTGCATCGGTGTCTTCGTAATAGACCCGGCAATGGTGGCTGAACGGCTGGACTCCGTTTTGCGCGCGCATACTCTAGTCCCCGGCCTGCTGCTTGCCAATCCGGGCTGGTAACAATTTTTTCGTCATTCGTCACCTGCCGCGAAAAGATCGCCAGCGACCTGCTCGCCAGCGCGCTTGGGGATGTTCAGCCCGAAGTGCAGATAGGCATGACGAGTGACCACGCGCCCGCGCGGCGTGCGCATCATGTAACCCTGCTGAATCAGATAGGGTTCGAGCACGTCCTCGATGGTATGGCGCTCTTCACCTATCGCTGCCGCCAGGCTATCGAGCCCCACCGGACCGCCGTCGAACTTCTCGATCATGGCCAGCAGCAAGCGGCGATCGGAATGATCGAAACCGCGTTCGTCGATATCCAGCAAATTCAGCGCCTGATCGGCGATCAACTGCGTGATATGGCCGTTACCACGCACTTCGGCGAAGTCGCGCACACGGCGCAACAGACGGTTGGCGATACGTGGGGTGCCACGCGCACGACGGGCTATCTCATAGGCGCCCTTGGCTTCGATAGGCAGGCCGAGAATCCCCGCAGAGCGCGAGACGATAGTGGCCAAGTCGTCGATACCGTAGAACTCCAGGCGCTGGACGATACCGAAGCGGTCCCGCAGCGGATTGGTCAGCATGCCGGCACGGGTGGTGGCGCCAACCAGGGTGAAGGGTGGCAGATCCAGCTTGATCGAGCGGGCCGCTGGGCCTTCGCCAATCATGATGTCGAGCTGGAAATCCTCCATCGCCGGATACAGCACTTCTTCGACCACTGGCGACAGGCGGTGAATCTCGTCGATGAACAGTACATCGCCGCTTTCCAGATTGGTCAGCAGCGCAGCCAGATCGCCCGGGCGTTCGAGCACCGGGCCGGAGGTGCTCTTGATCGAGCTGCCCATTTCTTCAGCGATGATATTGGCCAGGGTGGTCTTGCCCAGCCCTGGCGGGCCGAAGATCAGCGTGTGGTCAAGCGCTTCGGCCCTACCCCGCGCGGCCTGAATGAACAGCGCCATCTGTTCACGCACGACGGGCTGACCGATGTAATCGGCCAGGCGCAGCGGGCGAATGGCCCGGTCCTGCTGTTCTTCGCGCTCACGTGGGCTGGCGGTAATCAGGCGATCGGCTTCGATCATCAATAGGGTTCCACTAAACCATGCCGCGCAGGGCGCGCCGGATCAAATCTTCACTGTTCATGCCATCTTCCTTGACGGCAGCAACGGCTCGACTGGCTTCCTGCGGTTTGTAACCGAGGGAGATCAGGGCGCTGACGGCGTCATTCTCCGCGCTTGAGACTGCCTGAGCCAGTTGAGGTTCAACCACCAAGGGCGCAATGGACGGGATCGACTCCCAGGCCTTGAAGCGATCCTTGAGCTCGACCAGCAGGCGCTCTGCGGTTTTCTTGCCGACTCCAGGCACCTTGACCAGCGCCGCGGTGTCCTGAGCCTGTACGCAACGCACCAACTCATCCACCTCCAGCCCCGACATCAATGCAAGCGCCAGCTTGGGGCCGACACCATTGAGACGAATCAGCTCGCGAAACAGCTCACGCTCGCGCTTTTCGAAGAAGCCATACAACAAATGCGCATCTTCACGCACGACAAGGTGGGCATGCAGGGTTACCGGCTCGCCCACCGCAGGCAGACGATAAAGGGTCGTCATCGGTACTTCCAGCTCATAACCGACGCCATTCACATCCAGAAGCAAATGCGGCGGCTGCTTCTCCGCCAGGGTGCCGCGCAAACGTCCGATCACCGCTGTTTCCTTTGATTCGATTACAAACGAAGGCGACCACCGCGCCGCTTGGCGCCGGCCAGCCCATGAGGAATGAGACTCTGTCGATGGTGCGCATGGCACAAGGCGATACCCAGGGCATCGGAAGCGTCGATCTGCGGCTTCTGCACCAGTTTGAGCAGGTGCATGACCATCATCTGCACCTGCTGCTTGTCCGCTGCCCCGGTGCCGACCACAGCCTGCTTGACCTGAGTGGCGGTGTATTCGCTGATTTCCAGCCCAGCCTCCACTGCGGCGACGATAGCGGCACCTCGCGCCTGTCCCAACTTGAGCGCCGAGTCGGCATTGCGCGCCATGAACACCTGCTCAATGCCCATGGTCACCGGGCCATGGGTGCGAATAACTTCGCTGACGCCGCGAAAGACGATCTGCAGGCGCTCGGCCAGCGGCCCGTTGCCGGTACGAATGCAACCCGACGCCACGTACTCGCAACCGCGCCCGGTATCACGCACCACGCCATAGCCGGTAATACGCGAACCCGGGTCGATGCCTAGAATCAGGGTCATATCAGCAACTGTCTATTTATCCAGTTGGTGAGTATACGGAGGTCCTAATGCGCCGTCACTCGTGACGCACTGGTGAAACCAGAGAAAACCGCAGGCTGGGCTGGGCGGTGATCCGCTTCAGCCCAACATGTAGCGCGCCCCTGGCGTGCTGAGGCCCACCCTACGCATCCGGCGATAAGCTGCTTAGCTCAGCTGCTCCATGATCTCGTCGGCCACTTCGGCGTTGTGGTAGACGTTCTGCACATCGTCCAGATCTTCGAGCATGTCGATCAGCTTGAATACCTTCTGCGCGGTTTCCAGATCGGCGATCGGCGCACTGATCGAAGGGATCATGGCGATTTCCGCTTCCTCGGCCTTGAAACCAGCTGCGCTCAGCGCTTCGTTGACGGCATGAAACTCGGTGAAGCTGGTCGACACCAGGCCTGAACCGTCTTCGCCCATTTCCACGTCGTCAGCACCAGCCTCCAACGCAGCCTCCATCAGGGCATCCTCATCGACGCCCGGCGCGAAGCCGATCTGACCCTTGCGGTCGAACATGTAGGCGACCGAACCATCAGTGCCCAGGTTGCCACCGCACTTGGTAAAGGCATGGCGCACTTCGGCGGCAGTACGATTGCGGTTATCGGTCATCACCTCGACGATGATCGCCACGCCGCTTGGCGCGTAACCTTCGTAACTGAACTCGACGACGTTGTCGGCCTCGTTGTTGCCGGCACCGCGAGCGATGGCGCGGTCGATCACGTCACGCGACATGTTATTGGTCAGCGCCTTGTCCACGGCCAGGCGCAGACGCGGGTTGTCCGCCGGGATCGGGCCACCATGCTTGGCCGCGACCGTCAGCTCACGAATCAGCTTGGTGAAGATCTTGCCGCGCTTGGCGTCTTGACGCCCTTTGCGGTGCTTGATGTTGGCCCATTTGGAATGACCAGCCATAACTCACTCCATCTATAAGGTTTCACGATTACCAGGGCGTAAGTGCTTGAGTCTCTGCGCCCCATAACGAAGAAGCCTGGAATCTCCAGGCTTCTCGGGCAGGCTTATTCGGCCTTGGGTTGCTCGCGCAGGCGAATGTGCAGCTCGCGCAGCGACTTGTTGTCGACGATACCCGGCGCCTGAGTCATGACACAGGCCGCGCTCTGGGTTTTCGGGAAGGCAATCACTTCGCGGATCGACTGTGCGCCAGTCATCAGCATCACCAGGCGATCCAGGCCAAAGGCCAGACCACCATGGGGCGGCGCGCCGTACTTGAGGGCATCGAGGAGGAAGCCGAACTTCTCCTGCTGCTCCTCTTCGCTGATGCCGAGCACGCGGAACACGGTCTGCTGCATGGCCTTGTCGTGGATACGGATCGAACCGCCACCCAACTCGGTGCCGTTGAGCACCATGTCATAGGCACGCGACAACGCGGCGGCCGGGTTGGCTTCCAGTTCCTCGGGGCTGCAGCTCGGCGAGGTGAATGGGTGGTGCATAGCGGTCAGGCTGCCGTCGTCGTTTTCCTCGAACATCGGGAAGTCGACGACCCACAGCGGCGCCCACTCAGAGGTCAGCAGGTTCAGATCATGACCCAGCTTGATACGCAGCGCGCCCAGGGCCTCGCTGACGATCTTGGCCTTGTCGGCGCCGAAGAACACGATATCGCCATCGACAGCGCCAACGCGATCGAGGATGACATTGATGTTGTCCAGCGGGATGTTCTTGACGATCGGCGACTGCAAACCGTCAACGCCAGCAGCACGCTCGTTGACCTTGATGTAGGCCAGGCCCTTGGCACCGTAGATGCCGACGAATTTGGTGTAGTCGTCGATCTGCTTGCGCGGCATGCTCGCCCCGCCCGGAACGCGCAGCGCGGTGACGCGGCATTTCGGGTCGTTGGCCGGGCCGGCGAAGACCTTGAATTCGACGTCCTTGAGCTGATCTTCCACATCCACCAGTTCCAGCGGAATGCGCAGGTCCGGTTTGTCCGAACCAAAGCGGCGCATGGCTTCGGCCAGGGTCATGTGTGGCAGTTCGCCGAATTCGACGTCCAGCACTTCCTTGAACAGGTTGCGCACCATGGTCTCGGTGATGTCCATGATGTCTTTTTCATCGAGGAAGCTGGTCTCGATGTCGATCTGGGTGAATTCCGGCTGGCGGTCGGCACGCAGGTCTTCGTCGCGGAAGCACTTGGCGATCTGGTAGTAACGATCGAAGCCCGCGACCATCAACAACTGCTTGAACAGCTGCGGCGACTGCGGCAGGGCGAAGAAACTGCCGGCGTGGGTGCGGCTCGGTACCAGATAGTCGCGCGCACCTTCAGGAGTAGCGCGGGTCAGGATCGGCGTTTCGACGTCAAGGAAGCCGTTGTCGTCGAGGTAGCGACGGATGCTCGAAGTGATGCGCGAGCGCAGCTTGAGCTTCTCGGCCATTTCCGGACGACGCAGATCGATGAAGCGATAGCGCAGGCGGGTTTCTTCACCGACGTCGGTGTATTCGTTGAGCGGGAACGGCGGGGTTTCCGCCTCATTGAGCACTTCCAGCTCGTAGCCCAGCACTTCGATGGCACCGCTGGCCATGTTGGCGTTGCGCGCGCCTTCCGGACGCAGGCGCACCTTGCCGGTGATCTTGACTACATATTCGCTACGTACACGGTCGGCCTTGGCGAAGGTCTCGGCACGATCAGGATCGAATACCACCTGAGCCAGGCCTTCACGATCACGGATATCGAGGAAAATCACCCCGCCATGGTCACGGCGACGGTGTACCCAGCCGCAAAGGGTGATTTCCTGGCCATCCAGGCTCTCGTTCAACTGGCCGCAATAGTGGCTGCGCATCATGATCGTGTTTCGCTTCTCTGAGGTCTTGGATAGGTCAGGCAGCCCCCAACGCCCTGGGCAGGAGCTACACCGCAGCGAACGTCCAACCGCACGCCGCGCTTCGATAAAGAGCGGGATTATATAGCGTAAATCGTCATGACGCAGCCGCCCGGCAGATGCCTTCTATAAATGAAGAGCGCCTCTCGCCTAGAGAAAGACCATGGACCAAGCCCCTCGCAACGAGCAGCCCCAGCGCTCTGCAGGAGGATTTACGCCCTGCCCCAGCCAAGCAGTTTCAGCGCAGCAAGCATTTTGCCGCACACAAGATTGACGCCCAGCCAGGGACAAGCTTTATTGGCCCCAGCTGAACCGTCCGCTATCAATAGCCTCTAATCATCGCTTTCATTGATATAAGCCAAGATCACCCCGACGCCCTGCGTGTTAAGCTCTCGTCAACATTTCGGGATAGACACCCTGGGCTCACCTGAAAGGAGAAAAGCCATGGAAATCAATATCGGAATCGCCGAACAGGATCGCGCCGCCATCGCCGAAGGTCTCTCGCGCCTGCTGGCTGACACCTACACCCTGTATCTGAAGACCCATAACTTCCACTGGAACGTCACCGGTCCGATGTTCAACACCCTGCACCTGATGTTCGAAGGTCAGTACACCGAGCTGGCGCTCGCGGTTGACGCTATCGCCGAACGGATCCGGGCACTGGGCTTCCCGGCGCCGGGCACCTACGCCGCCTACGCCCGCCTGTCCTCGATCAAGGAAGAGGAAGGCGTACCCAGCGCCGACGATATGATCAAGCAGTTGGTACAAGGCCAAGAGGCTGTCGTACGCACTGCGCGCGGCATTTTCCCGCTACTGGACAAGGTCAGCGACGAGCCGACTGCCGACCTGCTGACCCAACGCATGCAGGTGCACGAGAAAACTGCGTGGATGCTGCGCAGCCTGCTCGCTGCTTGAGATGCTCAGAGGCCCGGTAATCCGGGCCTTTTCTTAGGCATGCAGCCCTGCCCTGATCTATGCTCTGGCCAATCGTCATTGAGTTTCCGACATTCATGAGCCAGCCAGCCAAACCGCCCAGCATCATCGACTTGTACCCGGAGGAAACCCGCGAAGCGGCGGAACTCCTGAAGCAAGCCGTGCCATTGATGATGCGTCACGACATCCCACCAAACCCGGTGCACTATGCGCTGTGGTACACCTACAGCAGAGGCAGTGAACCCGAGCTCAACCGCCGCCTGGACAAGGTGGTCGAAGACTTCGACGTGTTCCCGCCGGAAACCGCCAGCCGGCTGTTCCGCGACTACATTATCCGCGGCGAGCTGGAAGTAGCTCGCGCAGGCCAGCAGCAGGTAATCGAGCTGGTCGATGACATCGAAGGCGACGTCTCACGCAGCGTGATCGGCGGCCAGCATTACCAGCAGAGCCTGAGCCATGGCCTGAGCGCACTGCAGGAGCCCATCATCGATGACCTACCCAGCGTGCTCAGCGAACTGCAGGAAAGCACCCAGCTGATGCAGGACCAGCAGGAAAAATTCCTCTATCGCCTGCGCTCCGCACAGCAAGAAATCACTCACCTGCGCAGCCAGTTGGAGCGCGCCCATCTTGCGGCAACGCTCGACAGCCTGACCCGCGTATTCAACCGCCATGCCTTTACCCGCTTACTGGAACGCGCACTGGACGAATCACAACAGGGCCTGGCTCTGGTGATTCTGGATATCGACCATTTCAAACAGTTCAACGACCAGTACGGCCACCCACTGGGTGACCGCGTACTGCAACACGTCGGACAATTATTGCGCGATCTGCTGCCACCGCAGGCCTTTGCCGCACGCTACGGTGGCGAAGAGTTCTGCGTGGTGCTGCGCAACTGCGCCAACCTCAATGAGGTTCTCAATTTCGCTGAGCAACTGCGCCACAAGATTCAGTCGCTGAGAATCAAGGTCAGGCGCACAGACCAGGTCCTGGACAGCATCACGGCCTCCTTCGGCTGCGCCATGGCCGCCGAAGGCGACACATTCGAATCGCTGCTCACCCGCGCCGATGACGCCCTCTATCAGGCCAAACGCGCCGGGCGCAATCAGGTTCACCCGATTACCAGCGAAACGATGCTAAGCGCTTGATTTGAGAAGCCCTCGGCTTTGCTGTTAAATAGCCTCGCGCGCCGCGTTACCATCCTGCGGCGCCACCAACCTTGTTTACAGGCGCGCCACGGCCGTTCAGCTGGCCATTAGCAACGTGCGCTCTCTCCGTAGCACCGTGAGTCATCATTCGATCAGTGAGTTCATCAAAGATGTTGAAGATTGCCCATCTCGTGACAGGGTTCGCCGCCCTACTGCTGTCTGCCGTACCCGGTTTGTCCACTTCCTTTCTTACCACGCCGGATGCCATCTATCTGGCCCTGACCGGCTTGCTCAACCTGCTTGCCGCATCGCAGCAACAGACTCTCCCCACCGCTCGCCAACAACTACTGGGGCTGTCCTCGGCTCTATTGATATTGGCTGCCGTGGTACAGAGCTTGATCCTGCTTGCCCCGCTGCCCAGCATCGGCAGCCAGCCCGCCATCTGGCTGCCGCTGCTGACCCTGGTTATCGCCGTGGCGCTGAGCCTCGCAGCACAACTGAGCAGGCAGCCGCGTAGCGCAGAGCAACGCCCGGCCGCACCACAAGCTAGCGCCAGCACCAGCGCTCCCCAGGATGATCGCGAGACCGGCACGGTCAAGTGGTTCAATACCTCCAAGGGCTTCGGCTTCATTTCCCGCGACTCGGGTGACGATATCTTCGTTCACTTTCGCGCCATTCGTGGCGAGGGCCACCGCGTCCTGGTCGAAGGCCAACGCGTGGAGTTCTCGGTCATGCAGCGCGACAAAGGTCTGCAGGCGGAAGACGTGATCGCAGCAGCCCCTTCGCGGCGCTGAGCGGTACGCAAAGAAAAGCCCGGGAAACCGGGCTTTTTCATATCAGTAGTGCGGCGGCGGCGCTTCGTCTTCGGCAATACCCGCCTGGCCACTCAGCTCTTCCTGGCGTCGCGCCAGAACAGTCAACTGCAACTGCATCCGCTCGATGCGCTTGCTCTGCTCAACCAGTTCATCGTTAAGCGCCTGAATGGTGTCATCCTGAAAAGCCAGACGACTCTCCAGCTCCATGATTCGCGATTCGAGGCTCATGCAAAGGCTCCGGCGAACTGAAAGTCCTCAGCCAACACCGAGCGCAGCTTATCGACGACCTGACCCGCCTGCTGCTCACTGTAAGGCTGCGCCGGATGCCGCCCCCATACCGGAGCAGGCCAGGAAGCATCCTCCCGCCGACGCACGATCACATGCATATGTAACTGACTGACGACATTGCCAAGCGTGGCGACGTTCATCTTGTCGGCCGCAAAGATGTCCTTCAGCGTTTCGGCCAGAAGCGTGGTTTCCTGCCACAGTTGTCGCTGATCATCAGCGTCTAGCTGAAACAACTCACTGACCTCCTCACGCCGAGGAACAAGGATGAACCAAGGGTAATTGGCGTCATTCATCAGCAGCAAACCACACAGGGGAAAGTCCCCGATCACCAGACAATCCTGCTGAAGGCGTGAATCCAGAGCGAACATGACGATCCTCCTTATTAATAGAGCGTAACCCCAGAGGGAGGGGAGCAATGGCGCGCAGCATACGCTGGCTCAGCCGAGAGTTCACCCGACGACCACGCACCAACCCAAGGCAGCTTGAACACATACGCACCGTAGGCGTGCACCATTTTGTTTCTTCCCGTAATGGACAATGCCAAGCGTTACCGGTTAATGCGCAGGCAATAAGCTAACGGCACCTGCTGACAGCTAACCGCAGGCCTCGACAACCCCTGACGAATCAGCACCAAAAGCAGCGCCGGCGCTACCACGAGCGCTGCCCTGCGCCTAAAAATCAAGGTTTTAGCAAGACAAGCAGGTTTTGAGCACGACTTTTGCTAACTGTAAAAGCAATGCCCGGCAAGCCGTGCAGTCGATCAATCAAGCGGTCCCAGGCCCCTCAGAACCGCAAAAGCGTCGGTGCGACGAGACGCAAGTGCAGAACTATAGATTTGCGACATTTTTCTTCACGCGATGCGACACAAGCATGAACGAAGTCGTAACGAATAGACTGCAACTATCGCCAATATTGGCTGCGTGCTATAAGTTATCGCCGACACAAAAAGAAAGAGCTGTCCATATAACAAAACAGTGGGCAGCGCAACTCTTCTAAACCCAAGGAGCAATCACGATGCAAGTGATGAAGTGGAGCGTAATCGCCCTGGCAGTAGCCGCGGGCACCAGCCAAATGGCCGTGGCGTCCAGCCAGTCCGAGTCCAACGGCTTTATCGAAGACAGCAGTTTCAACATCTTCAATCGCGTTCTGTACATGAACCGCGATTTCCGTAATGGTCCGAACGGCGCAAGCACCTCCGCCAACCCGGCTGGCTACCGTGAAGAAACCGGCCTGGGCATCCGCCTGCTGTACGAGTCCGGCTTCACCCAAGGCACTGTAGGCGTCGGCGTGGACGCTCACTCGCTGAGCAGCATCAAGATCGACAGCGGTCGTGGTCGCTACGGCACTGGCCAGTTCGCTCAGACTGACGACGGTCGTGGCGATGACACCCAGAGCGAAGTTGGCGGCGCCATCAAGTTCCGTATCTCGGACACCGTACTCAAATACGGTAACCAGTTCGTTGCCAGCCCCGTATTCTCCACCGACGACAGCCGCATCCTGCCGGAAGTCGCTACCGGTACTTACCTGGTCAGCAACGAAATCGACGGCCTGGAGCTGAGCGCTGGTCGCTTCACCGCCATGAGCAGCCAGACCGGAACCAGCCGCGACGATATCAATGGTAAGGGCGAAGCTGGCCTGAAGTATGCCAATATCGTGGGCGCTTCCTACTCCTTCACCGACGACCTGAGCGCAGCTTTCCACGCATCCGATGTGGAAGATTACTGGAAAAAGTACTACGGCAACGTCAACTACAACTTGGCGCTGGCTGAAGAACAAGCTCTGAACTTCGACTTCAATATCTACAAGACCGACTATGACAAGCAGTACACCAACACTGCTAGCGACGAAGACAACACCATCTGGAGCCTTGCAGGTGCCTACTCGCTGGGCGCTCACACCTTCACCCTGGCCCACCAACGTGCGTCCGGCGACCGTGGTTACGACTACGGTGTAGACGGTGGCGGCACCATTTGGCTGGCCAACTCGGTTCAGTACTCCGACTTCAACCAGAAAGACGAGAAATCCTGGCAAGCTCGCTACGACATCAACATGGCATCCTACGGCGTACCGGGCCTGAGCTTCATGACCCGCTACATCCGTGGTACTGCTGCTGATAGCTACACCGAGCGCGAGCTGGATATCGAAGCCAAGTACGTGATCCAGGAAGGTGCGGCCAAGGATCTGTCCTTCCGTATTCGTAACGCCTTCTACCGCGACAACGCTCAAGGCGACGTGAACGACTTCCGCCTGATCGTCGAATACCCGCTGAGCGTTCTGTAACTTCAGCGCTACTCGATAGCGGTATAAAAGAAACCCGGCCCAGGCCGGGTTTCTTTATTTAAGTCTCGGTACTTTAAAGGGGCAAAGCATAAGTCCCCGTCACATGTGCCACCAATTCACTCTCATTACCAAGCGAATATAACGAGACTTCGCAAACTGCCTGGCGCCGGCTCAAGCGCAGTATTCGCGCCTCTGCCAACAAATCCACCGGTTTGGGTTTGACCAGAAAGTTGATATTGAGATTGGACGTCACTGCCATCTCCACGCGGCCGAGACGCCCCAGCACCACCGCATACATCGCCGCATCTCCCAACGCCATGATGGTCGGTCCGGAAAGCGTGCCGCCCGGACGCACCAATTTGGCATGAAAAGGCACGCGTGCCAGCACACCCTCCTCGTCCAGCCGGTCGATCCGCAGATCGATATCCTCGGCCATCGGCAGCCCCATACGAATCAGGTTCTGAACCTCAAGTGCAGTCAATCCCACTCTTTACTCCTCCCGGCACGCGCAGTAGCACTTTCGCGCCTGCGCCCGTCCTGTACGCCACTGTATAGGCACCGTACAATGCCGGCCTACTCCAAGCCCTCGCAACCGACAGAACGGCCAAACATGCGTACCAGTCAGTTCCTGCTCTCGACCCTGAAAGAAACCCCCTCCGATGCCGTGGTGATCAGCCACCAGCTGATGCTGCGTGCCGGCATGATCCGCAAGCTGGCCTCCGGCCTGTACACCTGGCTGCCGATGGGCCTGCGCGTGCTGCGCAAGGTCGAGACCGTGGTGCGCGAAGAAATGAACGCAGCCGGCGCACTGGAAGTGCTGATGCCAGCCATCCAGCCTGCCGAACTGTGGCAAGAGTCCGGTCGCTGGGTGCAGTACGGCCCCGAGCTGCTGCGGGTAAAGGATCGTCATGATCGTGAGTTCTGCGTCGGCCCGACCCACGAAGAAGTGATCACCGATCTGGCCCGCAACGAGCTGAACAGCTACAAACAGCTGCCGATCAACATGTACCAGATCCAGACCAAGTTCCGTGACGAGATCCGTCCGCGCTTCGGCCTGATGCGTGGCCGCGAGTTCATCATGAAGGACGCCTACTCCTTCCATGCCGACCAGGCTTCCCTGCAGGAAACCTATGACCGCATGCACCAGGCCTACTGCAACGTATTCAGCCGCCTGGGCCTGAACTTCCGCCCGGTACAGGCCGATACCGGCTCCATCGGCGGCACCGGCTCGCACGAATTCCACGTACTGGCCGACTCCGGCGAAGACGATATCGCCTTCAGCAATGTCTCCGACTACGCTGCTAACATCGAGAAGGCCGAAGCCATCCCGCGTGAGACAGCGCGCGGCGCGGCGACCGAAGACATGCGCCTGGTCGATACGCCCGACACCAAGACCATCGACGCACTGGTTCAGGGTTTTGGCCTGGCCATCGAGAAGACCATCAAGACCCTGGTGGTGCAAGCTGCCGAGGAAGGCAAGCTGATCGCCCTGATCGTGCGTGGCGACCACGAACTGAACGAGATCAAGGCCGCCAACCTGGAACAGGTGGCCAGCCCGCTACAGATGGCCAGCGAAACCGAGATTCGCGCAGCCATCGGCGCCGGCCCCGGCTCGCTGGGCCCGGTCAACCTGCCGATTCCCTGCATCATCGACCGCAGCGTAGCGCTGATGAGCGATTTCGCCGCAGGTGCCAACATCGAAGACAAGCACTATTTCGGCGTCAACTGGGAGCGTGACCTGCCGCTGCCTGAGGTTGCCGACCTGCGCAATGTCGTCGCTGGCGACCCTAGCCCGGATGGCCAGGGCACCCTGGAAATCAAGCGCGGCATCGAAGTCGGTCACATCTTCCAGCTCGGCACCAAGTACAGCGAGGCCATGAACTGCCAGGTGCTCGGCGAGAACGGCAAGCCGGTGACCCTGACCATGGGCTGCTACGGCATCGGTGTATCGCGCGTGGTGGCTGCTGCCATCGAGCAGAACTTCGACGAGCGCGGCATTCGCTGGAACGACGCACTGGCGCCCTTCCAGATCGCCCTGGTGCCGCTGCGCTATGAAACCGAGCAGGTTCGCGAAGCCACCGACAAGCTGTATGCCGAGCTGACTGCCGCCGGTTACGAAGTGCTGCTGGATGATCGCGACAAGAAAACCAGCCCCGGCATCAAGTTCGCCGACATGGAGCTGATCGGCATTCCGCACCGCGTGGTCGTCAGCGACCGTGGCCTGGCCGAGGGTAACCTCGAGTACAAGAGCCGCGCCGAAACCGAAGCGCAAGCGGTGCCGCTGGCCGACATTCTGTCCTTCCTGCAAGCCCGTATCAGCCGCTGATAACGCCTTACCGAGACATCATGCACACGAGCAACAACCTTCGCCTCATCGGCGCCGCCCTGTGCGGCGCCCTCTTTCTCAGCGGCTGCGCCAACCAGCTGCCGCAGCGTAGCGAGCATGAGGAGCGCGTCGAGCGCAAGCTGCTGGATCACCAACTGCAGATCGATGCCGGCGAACCCAAGGTTCTGGAGCTACCGCAGCGCCGCGTGCGTGTGCATGACCAGAAGAGCTACGAGGTCACAGCTTTCGAAGTGACCCGTCGTTACGACCGCTACACGCCTTACCAACCCTGGCGCGAGATCTATGAAGTGCCGATGGGGGCAGTCGCGGTGGTGGCCGGCGTGGGCGCCAACATACTCAACGTGGTGTTGCTCGGCAGCCTGCCGGAAACCGCGACCCGTGACTGGATCAGCTACGGCATGGCCGGCCTCAACCCGTTCATGAACGTCGAGTCCAACGGCCGCGCGGAACAGAACCTGGCAAGTATCGATGAGCTGCAGCGCGACCGTCGCATGGAATACACCAACCTGCCCTGGTCCGAGCGTCCTGTGCAGGTCAAGGCAGGTGATCAGCAGTTCGAGCTGCTCACCGACAGCAGCGGCGTGCTGCGCCTCAATCTGCTGGACAGCCCCTTCACCGAACAAGACATCACGCGCCTGAACACACTGCAGCTAAGCGTCGAAGACCGCCTCGGTGACGATGTCGCACGCGCCGAAACGACCCTCATGGTCAGTCACACCTTGCGCGGCAAGCTGCGTGAAGCGCATGACCTGATCTTCGACGACCTCGAGGGAGACGACGTCGCCCAGTGGGTACACCGGGTCAAGCGCCTCTCCGATCTTGGCCTGGAGGAGGAAGCCAGCGAGCTGGAACAGAGCCTGATCGAGCTGACGCGCAACGATCCCGAATTGCAGGACGCCTTCCTCAAGGCTCTGCTCAAGGACGCCGGACGCTTGGCCGCCGATCCGGCCAACTGATTCCGAACGACACGCCTCGGCCGATTGGTCAGTGATGGCCTTTCAGACCATCTCCAGCGGCTGCTTGCCACGTGGTGGCGCAAAGACCTCATCCAGCAGGTTCAAATCATCCACATTCAACGCGATGGCAGCCGCTGCAGCGTTATCGCGTAAATGCGCGCTGCTTGCGGCCTTGGGAATGGCAATCACACCGTCCTGCCTGAGTGTCCAGGCCAACGCTATCTGGGCAGCGGTAGCCCCATGTCGCTCAGCCACCTGCCGCATTACCGGCTCATGCAACAAGGCACCCGCCTGACTTAGCGGACAGTAGGCCATCAGCGGCATGCCGGCACGCTGTTGCCAAGGCAGCAGGTCATACTCGATGCCTCGCGCCTCCAGGTTGTACAGCACCTGATTGGCCTGGCATGCCGGCTGATCCAGCTCCAGCAGATCGTCCAGGTCGAAGTTGGAAACGCCCCAGGCGCCGATCTTGCCCTGCGCTCGCAGCCGCTCGAAACCTTCGACCGTCTCGGCAAGCGGATAGCGCCCACGCCAGTGCAGCAGGTAGAGGTCGATACGCTCGCATCCCAGGCGCTTCAGGCTGCGCTCACAGGCGGCCTGAACACCCTGCAGACTGGCGTTGTGCGGGTAAACCTTGCTGACCAGGAACACCTCGTCACGACGACCGGCGATGGCCTCCCCCACCACCTGCTCCGCGCCACCCTCGCCATACATTTCGGCGGTGTCAATCAGGCTCAAGCCCAGGTCCAGCCCTTCACGTAGCACTGCCACCTCACGCGCGTGCTGGTGCCGGTCTTCGCCCATGCGCCAGGTCCCCTGGCCTATCACCGGCACCTGTATGCCGGCTAACTCAATTCTGCGCATCGATTTCTCCCGTCAGCTGCATGATCACAGCGGCTTGAGCAACAGCAGCAGGGACACCGGCTGAACACTCTCGGGGTGCAGCGGCTCCTGCAGCCATTCGAGACGCCAGCCGGTTTCAGCGATCAGCGTCAGCCAGGATTGCAGAGTGCGGAAGAACCAAGGCATGGGCGCCTGAAAGCCCTCTCCGAAGCCGACGAAGTCCTCCACCCGCCAACCGTCCAGGTAAGGCTCGCCATGACTGGCACGCCACGGGTGCAGGGTCTGGATCAGCAAGCTGCCGCCAGGCGCGAGGAACCCGCGCAGACTACGCAGAATAGGCTGTAGCGGCTCTTCGAGCAGGGCGAAGTTGCAGACCAATACCTCGAAACGTCCAAGTTGCTCGGCGTGTTCTTCCAGTTCGGCATAGCCACAGACGCGATACTGACTACGCCCATCGCACGCAGCGCGAGCCGCCTCGATCAGCGGCGCCGAAGCGTCCACACCGACCGGTTCGATACCATGTTCGGCCAGCCCGCGGCACAGCCAACCCTCGCCGCAACCGATATCCAGCACGCGCTTGGGTTGCAGCGCCAGCACAGCCTGGATTATCGCGGCATCGGTTACCAGGCGTCGACTTTCGATGCGCTGTTCACGCACTGCGGCAGCCCAGGCATCGGCATTGGCCTGCCAGCTTTGCTGGAGCTGTTCTCGGTGGTCGCGCTGCATGCCGATACCCTGCATTTGTGGGTTGCAGCGAGTCTAGCAGGCCAGTCCATCATCCAGGTACAACCCAGGCAATGAGTGGAAACGGCCAGCCAGACGGCGCGCAAGGGTCTAAGCTGATAACAAGACAGACGAGACAACCGCAGCCCAGCCGGCCCAAGGTCAGCATCCGGCAAGAGGCAATCTCGCGGCTTCGAATGATGCTGACAGGCCAGGCCGGTGATTTATGGGCGCATCATGGCAACGTAATCCACAGCAACCTGACCTCACCACCTCGGCGAGCACGCAGGACAGGACGAAGTCGGCCAATGTTGGAAGGCATCACTGGCGCCTGACACTCTATCTGTTACTGGTCCTGCTGGTGCTCGCGGTTACCGCCCTGCTGGTGTTCGAGTCACGCAGCGCCCACTTTCAGTCACGCGAGCTCAGTCGCTATGCTGCTGACCTCACGTACAAGGTCGAACCAGGCCCCAGCGAGCGGATCATCTACCCGACCGATGGTCCCTTCGACAAACGCCAGGGCTATGCCTACCTGCCACTGATGCTGGAGCGCCTGCAGCAGCGCGATTATCAGGTCACCGAGCAGTCGCGCTTCTCCGAACAATTGATGGCCTACAGTCGCCGCGGCCTATTCCCGCCGTTTACCGAGAAGAGCCAGAGTGGCCTGAGCATTAGCGATTGTCGCGGTACGCCGTTCTACGAATTTCGCTACCCGCAACAGGGTTATGCCGACTTCGCCAGCATCCCGCCGCTGGTGGTCAGCAGCCTGCTGTTCATCGAGAACCGTCAGTTGCTCGACCCCGCGCAACCGCTGGCCAACCCGGCGGTGGACTGGCCGCGCTTCGCCATGGCGGCGCTGTCGCAGCTTGGCAAGATGCTCGACGTGCAGGATCAGTCTGCCGGAGGGAGCACTCTGGCCACGCAACTGGAGAAATACCGCCACTCCCCGGATGGGCTGACGCTGTCAGCCGGGGAAAAGTTGCGGCAGATGATTTCCGCCAGCGTGCGCGCTTATCAGCACGGCCCGGAAACGCTCGAAGCGCGTCAACGCATCGTCCGCGACTACCTCAATAGTGTGCCGCTGTCTGCAGCACCCGGTCATGGTGAGGTGAACGGCCTGGCTGATGGCCTGCGCATCTGGTACGGCGCCGACTTCGAGCGCAGTAACGCCCTGCTCGATCCGCGTCGCTCGCCCGACGCCAGCCTTGCCGAGCGCGGCCTGGCACTGCGGCAGATGCTGTCATTGATGATCGCCCAACGCCGGCCCTCCTACTACCTCGCACAAGGGCGCCGTGACATGGAGGCGCTGACCGAAAGCCACATACGCCTGCTCGCCAGCGGTGGTCTGATCGATGCTGACCTGCGCGATGCCGCTCTCACACAGAAACTGCAGTACCGCGACTGGCAGCAGGAGCCCAACCTTCGCGCCGTGGAAAGCGACAAAGGCATCAGCGTGGCGCGCTCGCGTCTGTCCAATCTGCTGGGTATGCCACTCTACGATCTTGATCGCCTCGACCTGTCCGCACGCAGCACCCTGCAACGCGACCTGCAGCAGCAGACCAGCACCTACCTGCTGAACCTGGCCGATCCGGAGTTCGCCGGCAAGATCGGCCTGTTCGGCGAGCGCCTGCTGTCACCGGAGAAAACCGCGGAAGTGCGCTACAGCTTCACCCTGTTCGAACGCACCCCAACCGGCAGCCGGGTACGGGTGCAGACCGACAGCACCGACCAACCCTTCGACATCAACGAGGGCAGCAAGCTGGAGCTTGGTTCCACCGCTAAACTTCGCGTATTGGCCACCTATCTGGAGATCATCGCCGAGCTGCATCAGCGCCACGCGAACAAGAGCCCAGCCGAGTTGCGCCAAGTGGACATCGCCGAGCAGGACTACCTGAGCCGCTGGGCCGTGGGCTACCTACAAGCCAACCCGGGGGCGGACCTGGCCAGCATGCTCGACGCCGCGCTGGAGCGGCGCTACTCGGCCACCCCGAACGAGCGCTTCTTCACTGGCGGCGGACTGCACACGTTCGGCAACTTCCGCCGCGAGGACAACGGCCGTAACCCGACCCTGCGCGAATCCCTGCGCGAGTCGATCAACCTGCCCTTTGTACGCCTGATGCGTGACCTGGTGCGCTACAGCACCTACCAGAACAGCGCCGAACTGCTCAAGGACGACAAAGACCCACGCCGCCAGGAATACCTGCAGCGTTTTGCTGATCAGGAAGGACGCACCTTCCTTCTGCGCTTCTGGCGCAAGTATCAAGGCCAGCCGGAGCCGCAGCGCCTGGAGACGTTCATCAGCGGCCTACGGCAGACCTCGGTACGCCTGAGCGCCGTGCACCGTTACCTGTTGCCGCAGGCTGACGAAGCCACCTTTGCTGCTTTTCTACGGGCGCAACTGCCACAGGAAAAACTCACCGACCAACGCATCGCGCGCCTGTATCAGGACTATGGCCCGGGCGCTTACAGCCTGCCGGATCAGGGCTATATCGCCCGCGTCCACCCGCTGGAACTCTGGCTGCTGGGCTACCTGATCAGCAACCCGCAGGCGACCTTCAGCGACGCTGTAGCCGCCAGCATCGACGAGCGCCAGGAAGTCTATGGTTGGTTGTTCCGTAGTCGACACAAGAGTGCCCGCGACAGCCGCATCCGTATCATGCTGGAGGTCGAAGCCTTCTCCGACATTCATCGGCGCTGGCAGAACCTGGGTTATCCCTTCCAATATCTGGTGCCCTCGCTGGCCACCGCACTGGGCAGCTCCGGCGACCGGCCCGCGGCGCTGGCCGAGCTGATGGGCATCATCCAGAACGACGGTATTCGCCAGCCAGTGCTGCGCATTGACGAACTGCATTTCGCTGCCAATACGCCTTATGAGACACGAGTCGAACGGGATATCCACGTCGGCAAACGGGTGATGCAGTCCGAAGTGGCTGCGGCATTGCGCAATGCCCTTTCACAAGTGGTGGAAGGCGGGACCGCGCGGCGTTTGCAAGGCACTTTCCAGTTACAGGACGGCCATAGCCTGACGCTGGGCGGCAAGACCGGCACCGGCGACAACCGCATCGAGAGCGTGGGGGCGGGCGGCCGGGTAATCAGCTCCAGGGCGATGAACCGTACGGCGACCTTCGTGTTCTTTCTCGGTCCGCGGCACTACGGCACCCTGACCGCGTTCGTGCCAGGACGCGAGGCCGAACGCTTCACCTTCACCTCGGCGTTGCCGGTACAGGTGCTCAAGGGCATGGCGCCGATCCTTGCGCCCTACCTCGAACCCGGCAGCGCCACCCTGTGTGATACGCCGATGAGCCCACCACAGATCAGCCGGCGGTAATACCTGGTAACCACAGCGGCCGGCCCCTGGCGAAACCCGGCATCGGATATGCAGTCCATGGCTGCATTATCCGTTGCCGTTCATGAGTACGCCGATGCCCTCACCCTGGTTAGCCCTGCTGCGCCGTCGTCGCCTGAGCCTGATGTTTCTGGGCTGCCTACTGGTATTGCTGCCGATAGGCTGCGCCAAACTGGAGCAGACCGAGCGCGAGCTGGTGTTTCGCATCGAGCCCGGCACCGCCCGCTGGTTCAGCGGCCTGCCTGCAGGCGTCGAGGACGTGCAACTGCAATCGCCCGATCTCACTGCCGAGGAGAGCCTGCACGCCTGGTGGTGGCCGGCCCCCCGCAAGGATGCCCCGACGCTGCTCTATCTGCATGGTTCACGCTGGAACCTGACCGGCCAGCTGTTTCGCATCGAACAGCTGCATGCCATGGGCTTCTCGGTCTTGGCGGTGGACTACCGCGGCTTCGGCGAAAGCCGTGGCGCCTTGCCCTCCGAGCGTAGCGTCTACCAGGACGCCCTGATCGCCTGGCAGCATCTGGTGCGCCTACAGCCCGAGGCGAACAAACGCTTCATCTATGGTCATTCACTGGGTGGCGCCGTAGCCGTCAACCTGGCGCACGAACTGGCCAGTGAAGAGGAAGCCGAGCAGGCCGCCGGCCTGATCGTCGAATCCAGTTTCACCAATCTGGGCGACGTGGCGGCCGCGGTTACCAACACCTCGCTGCCGGTGCGCTGGCTGCTGTCGCAGGAGTTCGATTCACTGAGCAAGATCGGCGATGTCGGCATCCCGGTGCTGATCGCTCATGGTCGCGATGACCGCTACGTACCGTCACGCTTCAGCCAGGCGCTGTTCGACGCGGCCAGCGAGCCGAAGCAGTTACTGCTGATCGACGGCGCCAACCACAACAACAGCCTGCGCATGGCCGGTAACAGCTACCGCCAGGCCCTACAGGCTTTGGGGCTCGAACTTAACTGAACGTTCAGGGCTTGAAGTGCTGCAGATAGAGCTGCTCCACCTTGGCCCGTGCCCAAGGCGTCTTGCGCAGGAAGGTCAGACTCGACTTGATGCTCGGCTCATGTTTGAAACAGCGCACGTCGACCTGATGGGCAAGGCCATCCCAACCGATGCGGTCCACCAGGGCGGTGAGAATCGCCTGCAAGGTCAGGCCATGGAGCGGGTCATTGCTGGTCATGAGAGCATCCGTTAACAAAAGTGCGCCTATCTTAGAGCCAGAAACGAAAAAGGCGATGACTGCCTAACAATCATCGCCTTCGGTTCAAGCCAGCAAGCTTACGCCGACTTGTACTCGCTCTCGGCCTTGTCGAAGCGGCTCAGCATCGACTGGCTCGGCGCCTGACCGATACGGCTGAAGATGACGATGGCCAGGGTGGCGAGGACGAAGCCCGGAATGATCTCGTACAGGCCCAGACCGATCCAGTTCTTCCATACGATCACGGTGGCAGCACCGACCAGCATACCGGCCAGGGCGCCGTTGCGGGTCATGCCCTTCCACAGCAGGGAAAGGATCACCACCGGACCGAACGCAGCGCCGAAGCCGGCCCAGGCGTAGGACACCAGGCCCAATACGCGGTTTTCCGGGTTCGCCGCCAGAGCGATGGCGATCAGTGCGACCAGCAGCACCATGGCGCGGCCAACCCAAACCAGTTCGGTCTGCGAAGCGTCTTTACGCAGGAAGGCCTTGTAGAAGTCTTCGGTCAGCGCACTGGAGCACACCAGCAACTGGCAGCTCAGGGTGCTCATCACCGCCGCCAGGATGGCGGACAGCAGGATACCGGCGATCCACGGGTTGAACAGCAGCTTGGCCAGCTCGATGAACACGCGCTCCGGGTTTTCAGCGACCGGGCCGGCGACTTCAGGGTGCGCCGCGAAGTAGGCGATACCGAAGAAACCGACAGCAACAGCGCCAGCCAGGGTCAGGATCATCCAGGTCATGGAGATGCGGCGGGCAGCCGGGATCGACTTCACCGAATCAGCGGCCATGAAGCGCGCCAGGATGTGCGGTTGGCCGAAATAGCCCAGGCCCCAGGCCATCAGCGAGATCACGCCGACGAAGGTCGCGCCCTTGAGCATGTCGAAGTTGGTCGCGTCGACCGCCTCGATGGCGACCATGGCCGGATCGAAACCGCCGGTGGCGATCATCACCACGACCGGGGTGAGGATCAGCGCGAAGATCATCAGGGTGGCCTGTACGGTATCGGTCCAGCTCACTGCCAGGAAGCCGCCGATGAAGGTGTAGGCGATGGTCGCAGCAGCACCGGCCCACAGCGCGGTCTCGTAGGACATGCCGAAGGTGCTCTCGAACAGGCGAGCACCGGCCACCACGCCGGAGGCGCAGTAGATGGTGAAGAACACCAGGATCACCAGCGCCGAAAAGATGCGCAGGATGCGGCTGTTGTCTTCGAAACGGTTGGTGAAGTAGTCCGGCAGGGTCAGGGCGTTACCGTTGTGCTCGGTCTGCACGCGCAGACGGCCGGCAACGAACAACCAGTTGAGGTAGGCGCCGATGACCAGACCGATGGCGATCCAGCTTTCGGAGATGCCAGCGACGAAGATCGCGCCAGGCAGGCCCATCAGCAACCAGCCACTCATGTCGGAAGCGCCGGCGGACAGTGCGGTCACGAAGCTACCGAGACTGCGGCCACCGAGGATGTAGTCGGAAAGGTTCTTAGTACGCAGATAGGCGATCAAGCCGATCAGCACCATGGCTGCGATGTACACCACGAAGGTGACGAGCATTGGAGTACTAGCTGTCATTTGGGGGGCTCCCCTCTCGTTTGTTGTTCTTGGGCACCGTGCCCAGCTTGGCAAAGCGCACCCGTTTTTGCGGATGCGGGCTCCGGTCTCTCTTCCTCGTCACACCGATGTCTGATGAGCACGTTCAGGGACAGATACCGGCGCAGTGAATTCTCCACCACTTCGTCACAGCATCGGCACGTGCCTGAGCACTTTCCCTGACCTCCCTGGCTTGCACCTGCGGCCACCGAATCGCGTTACCACCCTACTTCGGCTGCATGCACTTCTATTATCGGTCTAGCCCAGCAAAGCTGGTCTGACCAATCGGCGCAGACAAAAACGGTCGTAACGAAAGTGAAGGGCGGAATTTAGTGGCAGACGTGAGCGGGCTTCTTGCTGAAAGCTCTGGAGTTTTTATAGAAATCTCCGACACGGGGAACTTCCGGCAAACAGCTGTTTCGGCCTCGCGCCGAGCACCTGATCGCTCGATCAGCCCCCGCTGGCCTGGCGAAAAGGCAGATAACTGCGCGCCTCCTCAGCGTAAACCCGCACGCCAGAGCGCTCCTGCTCGAGAAACTCGGCAACCGCAGCATGCAGCCCAGGATGGCAGAGATAATGCCAGGAGCGAGTGATGACCGGCTCGAAACCGCGAATCAGCTTGTGCTCACCCTGCGCGCCAGCATCGAAGCGTTGCAGACCTTCGGCGATGGCCAACTCCATGCCCTGATAGAAGCAGGTTTCGAAATGCAGCCGGTCGAATTCGGCCAGGCAGCCCCAATAGCGGCCATAAAAGGTATCGCCATCGACCAGACTGAAAGCCATCGCCAGCGCACGACCATGCTGCGTGGCGAACACCACACGAATCATCTCGGGCATGCGTTCGGCCAGCAGGCTGAAGAAATCCCGCGTCAGATAAGGCGCCTGGCCGCGCACGTGGTAGGTGTTGGCGTAGCAGTGATAGACGAAATCCCAGTCCGCCTCGCCCAGCTCATGACCCAGGCGCCTGTCGAATTCGATGCCCTGCCCCGCCACCTGCTCCCGTTCCTTGCGCATCTGCTTGCGTTTACGCGAACTGAGCGTATCGAGAAAGTCCTGAAAATCACGATAACCACGGTTGTGCCAGTGAAACTGACAACCGATGCGCTCCAACCAGCCTTGCCGTTGCATCAGCACAGTGTCGCAAGCCGGGCTGGTGAAATTGATATGCAGGCTCGACGAGCCTTCATCGCTCAATTCGGCTGCCAACGCATCGAGCAGCTCGGCAGCCGCACCGGCGTCGCCGAGCAAACGCGCTCCGGTCACCGGAGAGAACGGTACGGCGCCCAGCAGTTTGGGGTAGTAGGCGATACCGGCGCGCCGACAGGCGTCAGCCCAGCCGTGATCGAAGACGTATTCGCCGTAAGAATGCTGTTTCACATAAGCCGGCAACGCTGCCTGCACCTTGCCGTGCTCGTCGCACCAGAGCCGGTGCGAGGGCTGCCAACCACTGCGACCGCCAACGCTGCCGCTGTCCTCCAGCGCACTGAGGAAGGCATGACGCAGGAACGGCTGTTGTTGCGGTAACAGAGCATCCCAGGTCTCTGCTGACACTGCGTGAAGGGAGTCGATGATGGTGACGGACATGAGCTGAGTTCCAGAAGCCAGACTGCAATATATCTCTAACAATGCACCTGCAATATGAGAAGGCCAACCCTTATAACTTTGAGCTCTGTAAAGGAGTTAACCATGCAAAAGTCCCTTCTCGCCCTCGGAATCGCGTTATTGCTCGGCAGCGGTACGGCCATCGCCCAGCAGTCGATTACTCATCCTTTTCACGCGACCCAGGCAGAAGATGCACCGAACAACGTACACATGGCGGTGGAAATTCCAGCAGGCAGCTTCACCAAGTACGAGATCAACGAAGAAGGTCTGGTTTTCGTCGACCGCTTCCAGTCCATGCCTGTTGTCTACCCTGCCAACTATGGTTCGCTGTCCCGCACGCTGGGTGGCGACAACGACCCATTGGACGGCCTGGTGCTAACTCGCGAGCCTCTTCATCCAGGCGTCCTTATCAAGTTCCGTCCAATCGGCTATCTGAAGATGATCGACGGCGGTGAAGCGGATGAAAAGATCATTGGCGTGCCCAGCAGCGATATCGATCCGACTTACGACAACATCAAGGACATCGATGACCTACCCTTGATCGAGCGCCAGCGCATCGAGGCTTTTTTCCGCGTTTACAAGCAACTGCCAGAAGGCCGCAAGAAAGTCGAACTCAACGGCTATGGCAGCGCCGCCGAAGCTCGCCAGATGATCCAGATGGCCCTGGACAACTACAAAAAGAACAACTGACAAACCGCGAAAAGGCCCAGCCAAGTGCTGGGCCTTTTCAATCACAGCCTTCAACTTTTCCCGGCCAGAGCCTTCTTGTAGCTGGTGGCGTAGTTCAGCTTGCGGCCGGCCACCTTGTTCAACTCCTTGCGGTCCATCGACGAATAAACACCCAACTCACGGGCCTTGAATCCACTGCTGCCGACTTCGTCTTCCGGCGCGAGCGCCACCATCTTCTTCGCAGCCGCTTCGACAGCTTCGCGGTAATCGCCACGGTCACTTAGGTCATATGTATCCAGCGACATCACCGAACGCAGCCAGTTGCCCCAATAGAACTCCAGAAACTCAGGGGCCACTTCGCCAGAACGCGGCTTGTCGTAACCCACCTCGCGAGTGAAGTACACCAGCGCTCGATAGGGGTCGTTGGCCAGATGCTGCAAACCGAGCTGGCTCGGTATCTGTTGAGGATCGATGACCTGGCCGTTGCCGTCCTTGAGCCAGACCTTGCGCGCCTGCGCCATGCGCTGCCAGAAGCTGGCCATGTCAGCGCTGTCGCTGAAGTTGTCAGTTACCCGCACCCACATGTTCAGGTTTTCGCCGCCCTTGGGATGCTCCACAAGCACGGTGAAAGTGTGATGACCATCAGTAAGGAACAACTTGCCTTCGGGACCAATGACCACGGTTTTCATCTCGCTGCTACGAGCACCGACCTTATCCTGGCAGGTGAAACTTTCCGGTTTCCGCAGGTCGGCGTCACCTGGCACATTGGCACTCTCGCCCTGCCCGTTGGCCTCGCAATATTCGTCGAACAGTTTATTGCGCTCTTGCGCGAAGCGGCCGAGCTTGTAGTAGATCTGGTCATACCCAACCGCAGCCTGGGTCGGGTGCAACGCTTGCAGCGGCACCTGAAGCAACTCACCGGGCTTGGCTGCACTGTAATCCTGGGCCAGGACGGTCGAACTCAGGCCGAGCGCAACCAGTATCAAAGTGATTTGACGCATCGAAACATCTCCAAAGGACTTGGCGATAAAAAAGCCCCGCCATTGGCGGGGCTCAATCAGGAGCAACAGATGAAGGTATTGCTTAGAACACGTACTGCAGGCGACCTACGATTGCCTTGCCGTCATCCTGCACGCTCTTGCCACCAACCTGATTAGAGGTGTTGATGTTGTCCACCTGATAATCGATGTAGTTCAGGCTGGTACGGACGGACGGGGTCACGAAGTAGTTCACACCCACTACCATGGCCTTGGTCTCGAACTCGTCGTTCACGTCGTCAGCCACGATACCGGCCAGACCCAGGTTGCCGGGAATGGCACCCGCATCGGAATCGATTGTGGTGCTTTCGTAACGGGCGAAGACTTCCCAGGAACCTTTCATGTTGTCCGGCTTGTCCCACTTACCGTCAGCAGCCTTGTACTGGCGCACGCCGTTGAACATGTAGGAAACCTGAGCGTAGTAGCCGCTGAGGTCAACATCGGATTTCGCACCAGCCAGAGTCTCACCACTGATCTGACGCTGGAAGTACTCAGCCTGCGCACGGAAAGCACCGAACTGAGCACCGGACTCCAGCACCCATTCAACATCCTTGTCAGCCACGCGCACGTCGCCAAAGGTCAGGCGGAAGTCGTTGTCGCTACGAATCCCCATGCGGGTACGAGCGCGGGCACGGTTATCGTCGGACTCGCTGTTGTGGTAGTTGGCAGCGAGGTGAATGACGTCAGTGCCATTGAGGTAGGGAGCCCAGTGAGCGCGCAGGGTATAGCCGTACAGCTCGTCGTTGTCCTCACTCTTGTAGTTGTTGTCACCTTCGTAGGTGGCAACCTGAGCCATCAGGCCATAGTTATCGCCAGAGTGCTTGAAGTTCACGCCGAACTGGGTGTCTTCGTCCCCATTGAGGAAGTCGTACATGAACGGACGCTCGATGGCGGTGATCCAGGACGAGCTGGTTGTACCTTCCAGACCATAATCAACACCGAAGCGACCTACGGTGAAGGTGCCGATATCCAGCCCGGTGTAGGCGATGAAGGCACGGTCGACGCTGGTGTCGTCAGCTTCGTCATAGCTCAGGCGCAGGCCCCAGTCCCAATCGCTGTAGGCGGTACCCTCAAGGCCGAACTCACCGCGACGGATGAAGGTATTGAACGTATCGTCGAACGGCTTGTTCTGGTCAGCGGCCATCAGGCCATCGAACTGAGTAGCATCCCACTGCAGTTTGCCGCTCAGCTTGAAGCTGAACGCCTTGTCGGTAGTGGCGACTTCCAGGCCGCCTTTGGTCTTGATCACGAGGTCAGCGCCGTCAGTGGTGACGGTACCGGCGAAAGCCTGGGCGGAGACGGCCAGAGCCAGGGCGCTGGCTGCGAAACCGGCGAAGTGCTTACGGATCATCGAGGATTCCCCTGTTGGACTTTAAGTGTTGAAAACACCCGAGCAATGGGCTCGTTCGTGTTGGGGGGAATCTTGGCGAGGGGTTATTTCAGCGCAGTTGCCGATATATAAAGATTTGATGACAGCGGAACTTTTTACTTCCGATGCTTATAAGCAGTTCAGGATGAGTGCAGCCGCGGTCCCAGCAGGATGATCAAAGCACCCGCCAGACACAGCGCAGCGCCCAACCAGTCGCTGAGCATTGGCCGGGTCTTCTCGATCAACGCCAGCCACACCAGCGAAGCGACGATATACACACCGCCATAGGCGGCATAAGCGCGGCCGGCGAAGGAGGCTTCGACGCGGGTCAGGATCAGCGCGAACAGCGCCAGGCTTAGCAGCCCGGGAGCGATCCACCAGGCGCTGCGATCAAGCCGCAGCCACATCCAGAAGGCATAGCAACCGGCGATCTCGAACAGGGCCGCCAACAGAAACCATAGATAGTTGATCATTCTCGCCTCCTAACCGCGCAAGGCACCTTCGCGCTCCCAGGCGCAACGCACGCGTAACCCACCTTCCTGCGGACTATGAAAGCCGCTATCGGACTCCCAGCGAAAGGTATGCATACCGTTGAGTTCGGTTTCCAGGTGCACCACTGCGCTGGCCCAGTACAGACGCTTGAGCAGCGCCTCGAAGGCTTCGATCCACAGGTTCCATTCGTATTCGATCGCGCCATAGCTGGCGCCGAAGTGGATCACCTGGGTCTGGTAAAGGCCGGCACCGAGTTGGTCACAGAAGGAGAACATTTCACGACCAAGAAACGGCCAGAGCTCGCCGGCCGGCAATTCGGCCAGCACGCCATGATTGGTTTCACGGCGCAGGCGACGTTGCTCGGGGTCATCCGAGGGCCAGTCGCGGATACAGCCATAGACGATGGATTCGGACTCCACACCGGCACTCCTGAAAAAGCAGAACGCCTTCTAACACAGCACGCCTGGGCAAGAAAGGAACTGCTGCCAATTCTTCAGCGAGGCTGACGCCTGCTACGCCCCAGCAACCAGGCCACCAGCGTCATCACCAGCGCCAGCGCAGTGAGCACTGCAAACGGCAGACGGTAGCTGCCGGACAGGTCGCGCGCCAAGCCGGTGAGAATGGGCGTCAGGCAACCCAGGCTGTAACCGGTGAACAGCATCATCGCCGTCCAGCGGCTGACGGCCATCGGCGAGCCGGCTTCGTACAGCGGCAGCACCAGCGACAAGGCGAAGGAGCCACCCAGCGAAAAGCCCAAGATCACCGCCCACAATTCGGGAACGAAGCGCGGCATGAAGGTGACCATCGCCAGGCAGCCGCATGTGACCGCACCGCAAGCCAACAGTAGCGGATAACGCGCGTTGTAGCGCTGCGCCAGCCAGGGCAGCAGGAACGAACTGGGCAGCCCCATGAGCATGGCCAGACTGAGCAGCGAGTTGCTGCGCAGCATGCTCAGCCCCGCTTCGTGATAACGCGCCACAGCCCAGGTCGCGATGGCATAGAACAAGCCCGCTTGAATGGCGAAGAAGCAACTGATCAGCCACGCGCGCGGCTGCCGCCAGGGCAGGCCACCGCTTTCCTGCTCATTGGCAGCACCCGCCTGGTTGGGCAGCCACAGCCAGAGCATGACCCCGAACAGCGCAGGCGCCGCCCATACCGCCAGGCCCAGGTGCCAGGCGTCACCGAACAACGCGGTGGCCGGCGCGGTGAGCACTGCGCCACCGGCTCCACCCATAGCCATACCCAGTGAATACCAGCCCACCACGCGCCCCATCTGGCTGGCGAAGTGACGCTTGATGAATCCCGACAATAACGGCCCGGCGACCGCGATGGCAGCGCCGAGGGCAATGGCGCTGCCGATCAACACCGCACTTTGGTGCGCGGCCAGACGTGCCAGCAGCGCCAGGCCGATCAGCCCAAGGCAGAGCACTATGGTGCGTTCGAGCCCCCAGCGCATGGCCAGGCGCGGCGCCAGCGGCGCGAGCAGGCCCATGCACAACACCGGCAAAGCCGTGGTCAGGCTGATGAAGCTGCGACTCAGCGACAGCTCTGCAGCGATGTGTTCGATCAGCGGTGCAAGGGAGGTGATGCCGGGGCGCAAATTGATCGCCGCCAGCACCAGGGCCACTAACAGTAGGGCCCGAGGGACTGGTTTCACGAGGTATCCGAAGTCATTACGGCAGGCAGGCCAGGGCGGCCACCCTACCCCCGGTGGCCACACCAGGCAAGCCTGCCGGCGAAAATAGCTGACCCTGTGGTCAGCTGATCGACTTGACCTTGCCGCGCATTTTTTCGGCCATGCTGGCCATCTCGTCGTACAGCGCCTGCGGATTCTTCTGCTTCAGTGCCCAGGCCATACGGCCCATCTCATGCGGCAGAATCAGGAAGCTGCCCTTGGCCACTTCGTCATGAATGTAAGTGGCGATATCTGCCGCGCTGATCGGCGAGCTTTCCAGCAGCTTGCCGACCTGAGCCTTCATCGCCGGAGTCGGGCCACGGAAGGAGTCCAGCAGGTTGGTCTGGAAGAAGGATGGGCAGACCACGTGCACGCCGATCTCCAGTTGACGCAGCTCTACCAGCAGACTTTCCGACAGCGCCACCACACCGGCCTTGGCGACGTTGTAGTTACTCATGCCCGGCCCCTGCATCAGCGCCGCCATCGAGGCGATGTTGACGATCTTGCCCTTGCTCTTTTCCAGCAGCGGCAGGAATGCCTTGCAACCCTTGACCACGCCCATCAGGTTGATCGAGATCTGCCAGTCCCAGTCCTCCAGCGACAGTTCGCTGAAAAAGCCGCCAGAGGCGACACCGGCGTTGTTGACGATGATGTCGATACCACCGAACTGCTCCTCGCAGGCCTGCGCCAGAGCGGTCAGCTGGCTGTAGTCACGCACGTCGCAACGTCGGGTGAAGCCATCACCGCCAGCCTCACGGACCAGTTTCAATGTTTCCGCCAGGCCGGCCTCGTTGACGTCAGCCAGCGCCAGTCGCCAGCCCTCGCGTGCCCAACGCAGGGCAATTTCGCGTCCCAGGCCGGAGCCCGCGCCAGTGATCATCATGCGGTTTTGCATAGCAGCCCTGCCTTCAATGTTTGGTTGCAATCGCTGCCAGTGTAGCGAAGGCAATAAAGCACCCGCGCCTTCATCAGACTTATGAATAGGGAGGGCAAATCGCGATCAAGCCTTATTGCGCCAGCGCCAGATCAGCCAGGCGTATACGCTCAGGTTGACCAACACCACGATCGCGCCCAGGTAGAGCTGGATTTTTGGCGTGAGCCCGGCCGGATAAATCAGCGGTATCAGGTAGTGCTCGATAAAGCCGCCGTCATAGCCGGCCTGCCCGGCCGCACGGCGTAACTGGTTTTCCCAGGGCGTCAGCGGACACCCCAGATGCAAACACTCCACCACGATGCCCCAGGCCACTGCAGGTATATGCAGCCAGATCAGACGCGGCCAGCGCAGCAGCAACAAGCCACCTAGTAGCACGAACAGGATGAAACCCAGGTGCACCAGCACCAGGGCATCGGCAGCCATGCGCCAAAGCATTGCGGCTCAGTCCACCACGAACAGGCGTGCGCCAGACATCGTCGATGAACGATGAGCCTCGGCCCCATCAGCCACCTGATAACTCATACCAGGCTTGAGCACGAATTCCCGGCCATCCTCAAGCTCGGTGGTCAGCTCTCCCTCCAGGCACAACAGCACATGCCCTTTTCGGCACCAGTGGTCGGCCAGGTAGCCCGGTGAATACTCGACCATGCGTACCCGCAGAGTACCGAACTGGCAGGTGCGCCAGCGCGCTACGCCACGCTCACCCGGATGCTCGGTCGCTGGTATCGCAGCCCAGTCCGTTACGCCAAAGGGAATATCACTGATCTGCATCGCCCAACTCCACCGCAAGAGAGCGCCACCTTAACGCAGACACCCCGAGGCAAAATAAATAGAAAGAGACTTTCTAAGAATAGAAATCAATTGACCAATGCTATCAAGGCCATGCAAAGGCCACATTTCACGACACTGACGAACAGGACTAGCCTCTCTTACATAACGAAATGATTCTCAACGAGGTGCATCATGCTCAAGACCCTGACCTTCACCATCATGCACTTCTGCATCGCCTTCGCCGTTACCTATGCCCTGACTGGCAGTGTCGCAGCCAGCGGCATGGTGGCGGCCATCGAGCCCCTGTGCAACTCGGTGGGCTTCTACTTCCACGAGAAGGTCTGGCAGCGTTTCGAGCGCCGTCGTCAGCCTGCGGCAGAGCGCCCAAAGCATGCCTGGCTGCACCACCACGCCTGATTGAAAAAGCCTGAAGTCAGTGGTCGCGCGCCTCTTGTTGCGGCTACGCATGTTTCCTTGAGATAAGGCAGGATAGTCTGGCACTTTGCCCCGCTTGCTGCTGTCATAAGCCAGCTGCTCAACCCAGACGTTCTCTTATTCAAAGGGGCTTAATACATGCCCAGCCTTGCCCGACTCGCCGCCTTGCTCGGCGGCCTGGTCTTCTGTGCCTCCGCGATGGCCGCCGACGTGGATGCCGAAAGCTACGGCTACCCACTGGCCAACCCTTTCGAGGCGACCATCGCCACCACGCCGCCGGAGCTGCGCCCGACGCTGCCGGCCGATGGCGACATCCGGCAACGCGACTACTCGGTACGCCTGCGGCCGGATCGTGAGTTTGAATTGCTGGACAACTTCTGGCCGGTGACCAAGCTGCGTTACCGCCTGGCCCAGCAGAACGGTCGTGCGCCGCTGATTTTCATCATCTCCGGCACCGGCGCGCACTACGCCAGCGGCACCACCGAGTACCTGAAGAAGCTGTTCTACGGCGCAGGCTTCCATGTCGTGCAGCTGTCGTCGCCGACCAGCTACGACTTCATGGCCGCTGCCTCGCGCTCGGCCACGCCAGGCTACAGCCCGGATGATGCCGACGATCTGTACCGCGCCATGCAGGCCGTGCGTGCTCAGCATCCAAAGCTGGAGGTCAGCGAGTTCCTGCTGACCGGCTACAGCCTGGGGGCGCTGCATGCCGCCTTCGTCAGCCAGTTGGACGAAACCCGCCGAGCCTTCGATTTCAAACGCGTGCTGCTGCTCAACCCGCCGGTCAACCTCTACACCTCTGTCAGCAACCTGGACAAGCTGGTGCAGACCAAGGTGCAAGGCATCGACAACAGCACCAATTTCTATGACCTGGTGCTGGGCAAGCTGACTCGCTACTTCAACGACAAGGGCTACCTCGATATCAACGAGGCCATGCTCTACGACTTCCAACAATCCAAGGAAAAGCTCTCCGACGAGCAGATGGCAATGCTGATCGGCACCTCGTTCCGCTTCTCGTCGGCCGATATCGTCTTCACTTCGGACCTGCTCAACCGCCGTGGCCTGATCACTCCGCGCGACTACCGCATCACCGAGAGCACCAGCCTCACGCCATTCTTCCAGATGGCCCTGCGCTGCGACTTCGATTGCTACATCGCCGAACAGTTGATGCCCATGTGGCGTGCGCGCTATGACGGCGGCAGCCTCAACCAGTTGATCGACAAGAGCAGCCTCTATGCCCTGGAGGACTACCTCAAAGGCAGCGACAAGGTCTCGGTGATGCACAATGCCGACGACCTGATCCTCGGCCCAGGCGATATCGGCTTCCTGCGCCGCACCTTTGGCGAGCGCCTGACCCTTTACCCGCGTGGCGGGCACTGCGGCAACCTCAACTATCGCGTCAACAGCGACGCCATGCTGGAGTTCTTCCGTGGTTAAGCACAGTACCCTTATCCTCGCCCTGCTGCTGGCCAGCGGGCAGACACTGGCCGAAGGCCAGGTCGACGCAGACGGCTTCACCAATCCGCTGCAGAACCTGCAATTCAACCCTGGGTTGGATCAACAGGAGTTCGAACGCGCCTCCAGCGACGCCCTGCAGGTCTATGACCCACTGGAGTCGTGGAACCGCCGCGTCTACCACTTCAACTACCGTTTCGATCAGTGGGTGTTCCTGCCCGTGGTCGACGGCTACCGCTACGTCACGCCCAATCTGGTGCAGACCGGCGTGCACAACTTCTTCAACAACCTCGGCGAGATCCCCACGCTGGCCAACAGCGTGCTGCAGCTCAAGGGCAAGCGGGCGATGAATAGCACCGCGCGCTTGCTGTTCAACACCATACTCGGAGTGGGCGGCGTCTGGGACCCGGCGACGAAGATGGGCCTGCCGCGCCTGAGCGAAGACTTCGGCCAGACGCTGGGTTACTACGGCGTGCCTGCCGGCCCGTACCTGATGCTGCCGCTGCTAGGCCCGTCGAACCTGCGCGATACCGGTGGACTGGTGGCGGATTACAGCCTGGAGAATGCGGTCAACTACCTTGATGTGGCCGACGCCAGCCGCAGCAACCCAGGCATTACCGTGCTGCGCGTGGTCGATACCCGCGCCAACACCGGTTTCCGCTACGGCCAGCTGAACTCGCCATTCGAGTACGAAAAGCTGCGCTTCTTTTATCACGAGTCGCGCAAGTTGAAGATCGCCGACTGAGCAAGGGTTATGCATCGACTTTATCGATGCATAACCCGTAAATTTTCCACCCAAATATCGATTCAATGCGACTAGCATGGCGTCATGCCTACCATTCAAGGAGCTCGCCATGACCTCGCAACGCCGCGTCATCAGCATCCAGTCCGGCCAACCCGCCTCCGACGGCGCCGGTGTGCGCCTCAACCGCGTGATCGGCGGCCCCGGCCTGGAGCGCTTCGATCCGTTTCTGATGCTCGACGAGTTTTCTACCGACAATCCCGACGACTACATCGCCGGCTTCCCGCCGCACCCGCATCGTGGCTTCGAGACCATCACCTACATGCTCGAGGGGCGCATGCGCCATGAGGATCACCTGGGCAACGTCGGTCTGCTCGGCAGCGGCGGCGTACAGTGGATGACTGCTGCGCGCGGCATCATCCACAGCGAGATGCCCGAGCAGGAGTCCGGAGCCATGCGCGGCTTCCAGCTGTGGCTTAACCTGCCAGCCAAGGACAAGCTGGGCGAAGCGGGTTATCGCGACATTCCAGCCAGCGAGATCCCGCGCATCAACACCGCGTCCGGTGCCGAGGTGGTGGTGATCGCCGGTGAGTTCGATGACGGCGATATCCGCCAGGCTGGCGCCGTGCAACGTCCGCACACCCAGCCTCAGCTGTTCGACCTGAATCTGCCAGCCGGCAGCCAGATCTCACCGCGCCTGGCCGATGGTCAGCGGGTGATGCTCTACGTCTACCAGGGTTTGCTGGAGCTGCCTGGGGCCAGCGCTCAACCGGTCAGTGCCGGGCACCTGGTGCGCCTGTCCGACGAGGGTGAGCTGCACCTGGCCAGCGCCCAGGGTGCGCGAGTGCTGCTGATCGCCGGCACACCGCTGAACGAGCCCATCGTGCAGTACGGGCCGTTCGTGATGAACAGCCGCGAGGAAATCGAACAGGCCCTGCGCGATTTTCGTGATGGCGTGCTGGCCTGAGCTGAATCAGGCGGACTGGACGACTTCGGTCAAGCCGAGAAAACGGCAGAGGTCGGCCTTGCGCGTCATCGCGTCCTGGTAGCCTAGTTCGATCAGTTCGTTGCAATAGCCAGGCTCGAACAGCAGGTAACTGAGCACGCCCGCCCCACCCGCCTTGGTCGCACCCGGCCCACGCAGAAACAGTCGCAGCGCCTTGGGCAGCTCACGCTGATGGCGCGCGGCGATCTGATCCAGCGGCTGGCTCGGCGCGATCACCAGCACATCCACCGGATTCAAGCCCAAACCGCGCGGGCGCCGCTCAGGCGGCACCAGCGCGCTCATCTGGTTGAGTCGCTCGAGCAGCTCGATATCGGTTTCCAGGTTGTCGATGAAGGTGCTGTTGAGCATATGCCCACCGATCTGCGCTAGGCTCGGCGGGCGGTTGGCAGGGTTGACCGGAGCAGGCACTTGCGGATCACCGTGCGCGTTGCCACTGACTCCAATCACCAGCACGCGGCTGGCGCCAAGGTGCAGCGCGGGGCTGATCGGGGCTGCCTGGCGCACCGCACCGTCACCGAAATATTCGCGGTTGATCTTTACCGGCGGAAAGATCAGCGGGATCGACGCGCTAGCCAGCAGGTGGTCGAGTTGCAACCGCGCCGGCACACCCACGCGGCGGTGGCGGAACCAGGGGTCGATGGTGGCGCGGCCTTGGTAGAAGGTCATTGCCTGCCCGCTTTCGTAGCCGAAGGCCGTCACCGCCACGGCACGCAGCTGGCGATGACGCACCGCCGCCGCGATACCAGAGAAATCCAGCTCGCGCTCCAGCAACTCGCGCAATGGCGAACTGTCGAGCAAGGCCACCGGCACATCGCGCCCCAGACCGAGCAAGCTGTGGCCAACGAAGCGTGCCGCCTGGCGCAGCACGCCCGGCCAATCGCTGCGGTACACCATGTGGGTATGAAAGCCTTGCCAGACCGAGGTCAGGCGCCGTACCGCCTCGCCGAACTGCAGTGCGCCACAGCCCAGGCTGACGGCATTGATCGCCCCGGCCGAGGTGCCAACTATCACCGGAAAGGGGTTGTGCGAGGCGTCCGGCAGCAGGTCGGCAATGGCCGACAGCACGCCCACCTGATAGGCCGCCCGTGCCCCACCACCAGAGAGGATCAACCCGGTAACGGGCGCATCGGGACTGGCAATCACGGTCATCGGGCGATCCTGTTTTTCGTTGCAGTATAGATGGGCTACGCGCGCTTTCCGTACAGCTTCGGCTCGCCCTCGGGACGCGTCTTGAAGCGACGATGCGCCCACAGGTACTGCTCCGGGCAGGCGCTCACCACCTGCTCGATCCACTGATTGATGCGCAGGCAATCGGCCTCTTCGCTGTCACCCGGGAAGCCTTCAAGCGGCGGATGGATCACCAGGCGATAACCGCTGCCGTCGGCCAAACGCTGCTGGGTGAAGGGCACCACGCGCGCCTTGCCCAGGCGAGCGAACTTGGTGGTGGCGGTAACCGTCGCCGCCTGGATACCGAACAACGGCACGAAGATGCTCTGCTTGCGCCCATAGTCCTGATCCGGCGCATACCAGATGGCGCGACCGGCACGCAGCACCTTGAGCATCGCTCGAATATCCTCACGCTCGATGGCGGTGGCATCGAGGTTGTGGCGCTCGCGGCCACGGCGCTGGATGTAGTCGAACAGCGGGTTGTCGTGCTCGCGGTACATGCCGTCGATGGTGTGCAACTGACCGAGCAGAGCGGCGCCAATCTCCAGGGTGGTGAAATGCACGGCCATGAGGATCACGCCCTGCCCCTCGGCCTGCGCCCGCTGCAGATGCTCGAGGCCCTCGACATGCGCCAGGCGAGCCAGGCGCGCCTTGGGCCACCACCAGCTCATGGCCATCTCGAAGAAGGCGATACCGGTGGAGGCGAAATTCTCCTTCAACAGACGTTCGCGCTCGGCAGCACTCTTGCCTGGGAAACACAGCTCCAAATTGCGCGCGGCAATCTGCCGGCGCGAGCTCGCCGTGCGATACATCAGCCAGCCCAGTGCCCGCCCCAGCTTCAGTTGCAGCGCGTAAGGCAGCTGCACCACCAGCCACAGCAACCCGAACCCCAGCCACAGTGGCCAGAAGCGCGGATGAAGAAAATAGGCGCGAAAGCGGGGGCGATCCATGAGGCGTTTCCGATCACATACAAAGCCGCGCATTCTAACGCAGTTTTCCCCCTCGCTCGGCGGCTTCGCTGCGAGCCATGCTGGTCACGGCGACCGCCCAGCGGCGGGACAGCTTCGCCTCCGGTCGGACTCGTCTGCTCAGGCGGCTTGCGGCATGCGGGCTATCTCGTTATAAGTCCGGGCATCTTTCGACTCGCCAGAAGGCCCATCGCATCACCATGAGCCAAGCCGACCTCCTCGCCCAAGACCCCGTATTCCAGCTCAAGGGCAGCATGCTCGCCATCACTGTGATGGAACTGGCGCACAACGATCTCGAACGCCTCGATGCGCAACTGACGGAAAAAGTCGCCCAGGCCCCGGCCTTCTTCAGCAATACGCCGCTGGTACTGGCCCTGGACAAACTGCCGGAAGGCGAAGGCGAGTTGGACCTGGCCGAGCTGATGGCGGTCTGCCGCCGCCACGGCCTGCGTACCCTGGCCATCCGAGCCTCTCGCGAAAGCGATGTCGCCGCAGCCGAAGCCATGGATCTGCCAGTACTGCCGCCATCCGGCGCACGCGAACGCCCTCTCGATCCTGCGCCGAAAAAAATTGTAGAAAAGCCCGCCGAACCCGAGCACAAACCCAGCCGCATCATCACCAGCCCGGTGCGCGGCGGGCAGCAGGTCTATGCCCAGGGTGGCGATCTGATCGTGCTGGCGCCGGTCAGCGCCGGGGCGGAACTTCTCGCCGATGGCAACATCCATGTTTACGCGCCCATGCGCGGCCGCGCTCTGGCGGGCATCAAGGGCAACACCAAGGCACGGATTTTCTGTCAGCAAATGGGCGCCGAAATGCTGTCGATCGCCGGCCATTACAAGGTCGCCGAAGACCTGCGCCGCGACCCGCTGTGGGGCGATGCGGTACATGTCAGCCTGTCGGGTGACGTGTTGAACATCACCCGCCTTTAACGGATACTGCGGCCACTTTTTTACGGACACAAAAAGGCATCTGGAAGCCTCAATTGGCTGACGGATTCCCGCGTTTTATTCATTTTTAGGGTGAATCACCTTGGCCAAGATCCTCGTAGTCACTTCCGGCAAGGGTGGCGTCGGTAAAACCACCACCAGCGCCGCCATCGGTACCGGCCTCGCCCTGCGCGGCCACAAGACCGTCATCGTCGACTTCGACGTCGGCCTGCGTAACCTCGACCTGATCATGGGCTGCGAACGCCGCGTGGTGTACGACTTCGTCAACGTGGTCAACGGCGAAGCCACCCTCACTCAGGCCCTGATCAAGGACAAGCGTCTCGAGAACCTCTACGTGCTGGCCGCCAGCCAGACCCGTGACAAGGACGCGCTGACCCTCGAAGGCGTCGAGAAAGTCATCAATGAGCTGTCGCAGAATTTCGAATACGTGGTCTGCGACTCGCCTGCTGGTATCGAGAAGGGTGCACACCTAGCGATGTATTTCGCCGACGAAGCCATCGTCGTGACCAACCCGGAAGTGTCCTCGGTACGTGACTCCGACCGCATGCTCGGCCTACTGGCGAGCAAATCGCGCCGCGCCGAGAAAGGCGAAGACCCTATCAAGGAACACCTGCTGCTGACCCGCTACAACCCCGAGCGCGTCACCAAGGGCGAAATGCTCGGCGTCGAAGACGTCGAGGAAATCCTCGCCATCCGCCTGCTCGGCGTGATCCCCGAATCCCAGGCCGTACTCAAGGCATCCAACCAGGGCATCCCGGTCATCCTCGATGACCAAAGCGATGCCGGCCAGGCCTACAGCGACGCTGTTGATCGCCTGCTTGGCAAGGAAGTCGCGCACCGCTTCCTGGATGTGAAGAAGCAGGGGTTCCTGCAGCGCCTGTTTGGAGGTCGAGAATGAATATTTTTGACTTCTTGCGTTCGCGCAAGAAGGAAACCACCGCATCCATCGCCAAAGAGCGCCTGCAGATCATCGTTGCCCACGAACGTGGCCAGCGTACTCAGCCGGACTACCTGCCTGCCCTGCAGCAGGAGTTGGTGGAAGTGATCCGCAAGTACGTCAACATCGACTCTGACCAGGTACAGGTTGCACTGGAAAACCAGGGCAGCTGCTCGATTCTGGAGTTGAACATCACTCTGCCGGATCGTTAATCGAGTACAGTTGCGCTCACGGCGGCTTCGGCCGCCGTGTTCGTTTGTAGCCCTCGATAGCCCGTAGGAGCGAGCTCTGCTCGCGAATATCGGTGACCTGCATTTTTCGCGAGCAGAGCTCGCTCCTACCAGACCGTTGCGAACGCCCCATGCCGCTTAGCCAGATCGAAATTCTCCACCAGGACGCCGCCTTGCTGGTGATCAACAAGCCCACCCTACTGCTGTCGGTGCCCGGCCGCGCCGATGACAACAAGGATTGCCTGGTCACCCGCCTACAGGAAAACGGCTACCCCGAGGCGCGCATCGTCCATCGGCTGGACTGGGAAACATCCGGCATCATCGTCCTGGCCCGCGATGCCGACAGCCACCGCGAGCTGTCGCGCCAGTTCCACGACCGCGAAACCGAGAAGGCCTACACCGCCCTGTGCTGGGGCCAGCCGCAGGCCGATAGCGGCAGCATCGACCTGCCGCTGCGCTACGACCCGCCGACCAAGCCGCGTCACGTCGTCGATCACGAACTGGGCAAGCATGCCCTGACCCACTGGCGCATCGTCGAACGCTGCGGCGACTGGTGCCGGGTCGAGCTCACACCCATCACCGGCCGTTCGCACCAGTTGCGCGTGCATATGTTGTCCATCGGTCATCCGCTGCTGGGCGACCGTCTCTACGCCCACGAACAGGCCCTGGCCGCCCATGAGCGCCTGTGCCTGCACGCCAGCATGCTCGCCCTCACCCATCCGCAAACAGGCGAACGTCTGCGCTTCGAATGCCCGGCGCCGTTCTGATAACTCCCTCCCCTCCCGTAGAGTGCGCAATGCGCACCAGCAAAGGCGACGGGGCAATCTCAGACGGCAGACGCGCAGCGCTCCCTACCCGCAGATAGCCTGAAACTATCGCCCCAAACAGGTGCGCAGCCGGCACAGCGCGATGCAAATTGGTTACACTCGCGCCATCGTTGCCCGGAGTCCCTATGCGCGAAGAACTGATCCAAGGCTTGCTCGATTTTCTCAACGCCTCGCCGACGCCTTTCCATGCCACCACCAGCCTGGCCATGCGCCTGGAAGCCGCGGGTTACCGCCATCTAGACGAACGCGCGCCCTGGCAGACCGAAGCCGGCGGCCGCTATTACGTGACCCGCAACGACTCCTCGATCATCGCTTTCAAGCTGGGCAAGCGCCCGGCCGTCGATGGCGGCATTCGCCTGGTCGGTGCCCATACCGACAGCCCCTGCCTGCGCGTCAAGCCGAATCCGGAACTACAGCGCCAGGGCTTCTTCCAGCTCGGCGTGGAAGTCTACGGCGGCGCCCTGCTCGCCCCCTGGTTCGACCGCGACCTGTCGCTGGCCGGCCGCGTGACCTACCGCCGCGATGGCAAGGTCGAAAGCCAACTGATCGACTTCTACCAGCCCATCGCCGTGATCCCCAGCCTGGCCATCCACCTCAACCGTGAAGCCAACCAGGGCTGGGCGATCAATCCGCAGAACGAACTGCCGCCGATTCTGGCCCAACTGGCCAGCAGCGAAACCGCCGACTTCCGCGCGCTGCTCGCCGAACAGCTGGCCATGGAGCACGACTTCAACCCGGACGCAGTGCTGGACTATGAACTGAGCTTCTACGACACCCAGAGCGCCGCCATCGTCGGTCTCAACCAGGATTTCATCGCCAGCGCCCGCCTGGACAATCTGCTGTCCTGCTACGCCGGCCTGCTGGCACTGATCGAGTCCGATGACGAGGCAACCTGCGTACTGGTCTGCACCGACCACGAAGAAGTCGGCTCCTGCTCCGCCTGTGGCGCCGACGGCCCCTTCCTCGAACAGGTGCTGCGCCGCGTACTGCCTGGCGGCGATGCTTTCGTTCGCGCGATCCAGCGCTCGCTGCTGGTGTCGGCGGACAACGCCCACGGCGTACACCCCAACTACGCCGACAAGCACGACGGCAACCACGGGCCCAAGCTCAACGCCGGCCCGGTGATCAAGATCAACAGCAACCAGCGCTACGCCACCAACAGCGAGACCGCCGGTTTCTTCCGCCACCTGTGCCTGGAAAACGAAGTACCGGTGCAAAGCTTCGTGGTGCGCAGCGACATGGGCTGCGGCTCCACCATCGGCCCGATCACAGCCAGCCAGCTTGGCGTGCGCACGGTCGACATCGGCCTGCCGACCTTCGCCATGCACTCGATCCGCGAACTGGCCGGCAGCCATGATCTGGATCACCTGGTGAAAGTGTTGACCGCCTTCTATTCCAGCAGCGACCTGCCTTGAGGCCCGAGATGATCGAACATATCCGCAACAGCCTGCAGGAAGCCCAGCGCGCGCTGGAGGCCTTCCTCGCCAACGAGCAGACCCTGGGCAACATCCAAAAGGCCGCTGAACTGCTGGTTGAAAGCTTCGAGAACAAAGGCAAGGCCTTTTCCTGCGGTAATGGCGGCTCGATGTGCGACGCCATGCACTTCGCCGAGGAACTGACCGGGCGCTACCGCAAGAACCGTCCCGGCATCGCCGCCGTGTCGATCAGCGACCCCAGCCATATCAGCTGCGTGGCCAACGACTTTGGTTACGACTTCATCTTCTCGCGCTACATCGAGTCCCACGGCCGCGCAGGAGACGTTTTGATCGCCATCAGCACCAGCGGCAAGAGCCCGAACGTGGTCAAGGCTGCTGAAGCCGCCAAGACGCTGGGCGTGAAGGTGATCGCCCTGACCGGCAAGCCCGGCTCACTGCTGGAAAGCCTGGCCGATGTGTGCATCTGCGCCCCCGGCGGCGACTTCGCCGACCGCGTGCAGGAACTGCACATCAAGACCCTGCACATCCTCATCGAACTGATCGAGCGCAAGCTGAGCCCGCAGAACTACGCCTGAGAATGGGTAGGGGGGGGGCTGGACGGCGATCCGATTCAGCCCATCGTCGGCCTACATGGCATGCAGGCTGACTAGTGGGCTGAAGCCCACCCTACTCGGCTGGGCGATCTTCGGCGTTGCGCCAATGCTGGGTTACGCCGCCGCTATTGTGGTGGCGTGTTCAACAAGGTGACAGGCGCCGCTCTCCTAAACTGCCAGCCCTGTAGGAGCGAGTTCTGCTCGCGAACAGCAGCAGCAAAAGCTTCGCGAGCAGAGCTCGCTCCCACAAAAGCGCGAGTCAGGCGGCGCGCAGGCGCTTCGGGGTCAGCCCCATGTAACGGCGCATGGCCGTGGTCAGGGCGCTCTGGCTGGAAAAGCCACATTCCTCGGCGATGCGTACCAGCGGCAGATTGCTCTCACGCAGCATTCGCGCAGCGCGGTCGAGACGGGTCTTGAGCAGGTACTGATGCGGGGTCAGGCCGACACTGTCCTTGAACAGGGCATGAAAGTGGCTGGGGCTCAGGCACATCTCCTGAGCCAGTTCGGCAACACTGATCCGCCGGGCCAGATGTTCAGCTATGTAGTCGTTCAGGCGTTGCAGATCCAGTGTCCCTCGCGGCTGCCTGCGCTGCTCGCCGAACAGGCGCAGGTGCAAGGCCCGCAGCAGGACGCCACCAAGAGAACGTGCGAGGATCGGGTCGCTGCCATAGCGTTCCAGTTCGGCGCCGGCATAGGTCAGAAGGTGCTGAAAATCGACATCAAGGGCGGGATAGCGAGGTGTTTCGAACAGACGATGGAGCAGCTCCAGGTCTTCACTGGGGGTGTCCTGCTCGTCCAGATCCAGAATCAGCATGCGGTTGTCGCCCATGCCGGCGAACTGGTGAGCGGCGTCGCCTGGCACCAGACAGGCGCGCATGCGACAGACCTCCCCACCGCGGCCGCCGACTTCAAATTCGGCGCGCCCGATCAGGGACATCACCAGCTGATGATGATCGTGGGCATGTTCATGGGCCTGTTCATCCAGGCGGATCACACGGGCTTGCAACATCGCAAAAGACTGGCGGCACGAAACAAGGGTTGCACTTTACTCCTTTCAGAGGGAAAACGCCGCAACCTCCCATCAGCGAGATGGTTGCACCTATAGCAACCTGAAAGAAAGCACACCACTGCATACCATCAGGCTCCATTAACGTGCACTTACCAAGCGTTTATCAGACCATATTCCACAGTTGCGGCAACTGGCAGGAGAGTTGCTTCGAACCTGCAATCGGTACAACAAGCGAGCCCCAATGAGTGACGCAACACTGATTCTCCTCGTGCTGGCCACGTTGCTGGCACTGGCCTATGGCCTGTTGCGACGCGTACGAACGCGTCGTGACCACGCAGGCAAACAGGCGGACGCCGATATCGTACGGCGCTGCCTCGACCTGCTTCAGGCATTGCAGAAACACCGCGGCCTGGGCGCACAGCAGGACGCCGATGGTGTAGCCCAGCGCAACGCGCTGGCGCACCAGCTAGACGGGCTCTGGCTTGGCTGGTCCGACACCGACCTGCAATTGCCGCCACTGCAGCAGCACTGGCCACGGCTACGCCGCAACCCAGCCGACTTCGATGCGCATTGCCGGCTGATCGAGGCCTTGCTGGGCGTGATCGAACAGTTCGAAGATCGCCTCTACCGTCACCATCACCACCCTGGCGTTCGTGGTCTTGGTGAGTCCTGCCGCTCGCTTGAAGACCTCGCCAGGCTGCGCGGTCTGACCGTACGCGCGGCCAACTACCAACGCTGCCCGCCCGGTTTGCAGATGCAACTGCGCTTTCTCTGCAACCGGCTGTTCGACCAGGAACAGGATCCGCACCTGCTCGCCCTGCTCGAACGCCTGCAGAGCGACCTGATCGAGGCACCGCGAATTCGCCTCACCCCAGGCGAATGCTTTGCCTTGCTCACTCCGCTGATCGAACAGCGCCTGCTGGGCATTCGCCTGACTCTTGAGTGAACCGTTGAAATAACCCTGCGGTCGCCCCATGTAGCTCCCAACGTACACGTAAAGGTGCTCCATGAACGATCAGGACAACACCCCGGAAACCGTCGAAGTTCACGTCCAGGCCGATAGCACCGGCCTGGTATTGCCCGCGCAGCAGTTGCCGGACAAGCTCTACATCATCCCCATCCACAACCGCCCGTTCTTCCCGGCCCAGGTGTTGCCGGTGATCGTCAACGAGCAACCCTGGGGCCGAACCCTCACCCGTGTTGGCAACACCGAGCACAAGTGCATGGCGGTGTTCTTCGTCGACACCCCACCGGACGAGCACGGCGAGTTCGATCTCGACAGCCTGCCCGAACACGGCACCCTGGTGCGCGTGCACCATGTCAGCGAGGAAGGCGGCAAACTGCAGTTTGTTGCCCAGGGCCTGACCCGCGTGCGCATTCGCGGCTGGCTCAGCCGCCGCGGCCCATACCTGGCCGAAGTCGAATATCCGCAGGCGCCCAACGACCCGCGCGACGAGGTCAAGGCCTATGGCATGGCGCTGATCAACGCGATCAAGGAGCTGCTGCCGCTCAACCCGCTGTACAGCGAAGAGCTGAAGAACTACCTGAACCGCTTCAGCCCCAATGATCCGTCGCCGCTCACCGACTTCGCCGCCGCGTTGACCACCGCCCCGGGCCGCGAGCTGCAGGAGGTGCTCGACACCGTACCCATGCTCAAGCGCATGGAGAAGGTGCTGCCGCTGCTGCGCAAGGAGGTGGAGGTCGGCCGCCTGCAGAAGGAGCTGTCGGCCGAGGTGAACAAACAGATCGGCGAGCGCCAGCGCGAGTTCTTCCTCAAGGAACAGCTCAAGCTGATCCAGCAGGAGCTGGGCATCAGCAAGGACGACAAGAGCGCCGACCGTGAGGAGTTCCTCGCCCGCCTCGAAGGCAAGAGCCTGCCTGCGCCCGCGCAGAAGCGCATCGACGAGGAACTGAACAAGCTGTCGATCCTCGAAGCTGGCTCGCCGGAATATGCTGTCACCCGCAATTACCTGGACTGGGCAACGGCTCTGCCCTGGGGCATCCATGGCCAGGACAAGCTCGACCTCGGCCGCGCGCGCAAGGTGCTGGACAAGCACCACGCGGGCATGGACGACATCAAGGAGCGCATCACCGAATTCCTGGCCGTCGGTGCCTTCAAGGGCGAGATCGCCGGTTCCATCGTGCTGCTGGTCGGCCCACCCGGCGTGGGCAAGACCAGCATCGGCAAGTCCATCGCCGAATCCCTCGGCCGGCCGTTCTACCGCTTCTCGGTGGGCGGCATGCGTGACGAGGCGGAGATCAAGGGTCATCGCCGCACCTACATCGGTGCCATGCCCGGCAAGCTGGTACAGGCGCTGAAGGAAGCCGAGGTGATGAACCCGGTGATCATGCTCGACGAGATCGACAAGATGGGCGCCAGCTACCAGGGCGATCCGGCCTCGGCGTTGCTGGAAACCCTCGATCCGGAGCAGAACGTCGAGTTCCTCGACCACTACCTGGATCTGCGCCTGGATCTGTCCAAGGTGCTGTTCGTCTGCACCGCCAACACCCTCGACTCGATTCCCGGGCCGCTGCTCGACCGCATGGAAGTGATCCGCCTGTCCGGCTACATCACCGAGGAAAAGCTGGCCATCGCCAAGCGCCACCTGTGGCCCAAGCAACTGGACAAGGCCGGCGTGCCGAAGGCGCGACTGTCCATCAGCGATGCAGCGCTGCGTGCAGTCATCGAAGGCTATGCCCGCGAGGCTGGCGTGCGTCAGTTGGAGAAGCAGTTGGGCAAGCTGGTGCGCAAATCGGTGGTCAAACTTCTGGAGGATCCCGAGGCGAAGATCCGCATCGGCGCCAAAGACCTGGAAGAAGCCCTCGGCATGCCGGTGTTCCGCAATGAACGGGTGCTGGCCGGCACCGGAGTGATCACCGGCCTGGCCTGGACCAGCATGGGCGGCGCCACCCTGCCGATCGAGGCGACGCGCATACATACGCTCAATCGCGGCTTCAAGCTCACCGGCCAGCTCGGCGAGGTGATGAAGGAATCGGCGGAGATTGCCTACAGCTACGTCAGCTCGCATCTGAAGCAGTTCGGCGGCGACCCGAGCTTCTTCGACCAGGCCTTCGTCCACCTGCACGTGCCGGAAGGCGCCACGCCCAAGGACGGCCCCAGCGCCGGCATCACCATGGCCAGTGCGCTGCTCTCCCTGGCGCGCAACCAGGCGCCGAAAAAAGGCGTGGCGATGACTGGCGAGCTGACCCTCACCGGCCAGGTGCTGCCCATCGGTGGCGTGCGCGAAAAGGTGATCGCGGCGCGGCGGCAGAAGATCTTCGAGCTGATCCTGCCGGAGGCCAACCGTGGCAGTTACGAGGAGCTGCCGGACTATCTCAAGGAAGGTTTGACCGTGCACTTCGCCAAGCGCTATGGGGACGTGGCCAAGGTGCTGTTCGACTAAAGAAGCATATGTAGGAGCGAGCTCTGCTCGCGAAGCTTTTCAGCGTCGCCGACATTCGCGAGCAGAGCTCGCTCCTAGAGCAAACCGTGCGTCTCTACGGTCGCCACCGACAGGTCTATGCCGCTATGCTGAGCCAGGTTTCGTCGACTGGAGTTCGTCATGCACGCCACCTTGCGCCTGCTTATCCTGCCAGCCCTGGCCCTGCTTACGGCCTGCGCCCATCAATCCGGCACGCTGGAGCTGAAGAAAGATCGGCAGTGCCCGCTGACGCTGAACAAGGGCCAGCAGCTGATTCTCACCCTGCCCAGCAACCCCACCACCGGGTTTCGATGGGACGTGCGTGATGCTGCGCCGGGCGTACTGCAGAGCCTCGGCCCCGAGGTCTACAGCAACCCGGAAGACGCTGGACTGGTAGGTGCTGGCGGCATCTCCACCTGGCGCTTCACCGCACGTGAGCCAGGCGAAGGTCGCCTGCTGCTGACCTACCAGCAGCCTTGGGAGCCGAACGTGCCGCCAGCGGAAACCTTCGAGTGTGAAGTGCGGGTGAAGTGACCTGAAGTGCTTCTGTGGGAGGGGCTTTAGCCGCGACTAATCGACATCAATCGCCGCTAAAGCGCCTCCCACGAATCCGTAGAGCGTGTGCAACCCGCTACCTATTCATGGCGGGTTGCACCCGCCCTACAGGCTGCAAACGAACAAGGGGCGCTTCATGCGCCCCTTTCGTTTCCGCGTTTCGCGGCTGAAGCCGCTCCTACAATCAGAGGCGTACGCGACCTATGTAGGAGCGGCTTCAGCCGCGAATGGCCTCAGCTCTTGAGCCGGTAACCGGTCTTGAAGATCCAGCCCACCAGCAGAATGCATAGCGCCAGGAAGCCCAGCACCATCGCCAGGCTGACACCGACATTGACGTCGGATACGCCATAGAAGCTCCAACGGAAGGCGCTGATCAGGTACACCACCGGGTTGAACAGGGTCACCGTCTGCCAGGCTGGCGGCAGCATGCTGATCGAATAGAAGGCGCCGCCGAGGAAGGTCAGCGGCGTGACGATCAGCGCCGGGACGATCTGCAGTTTCTCCCAACCATCAGCCCAGACGCCGATAATGAAGCCGAACAGGCTGAAGGTCAGTGCAGTGAGCACCAGGAACGCCGCCATCCACAGCGGATGCTGAATCTCGAAGTCGACGAACAGCCTCGCCGTGAGCAGGATGATCAGGCCGAGGATGACCGACTTGGTCGCCGCCGCCCCGACATAGCCGATCAGGATCTCCAGGTAGGACACCGGCGCCGAAAGAATCTCGTAGATGCTCCCGGAATACTTGGGCATGTAGATGCCGAACGAGGCATTGGAAATGCTCTCGGTCAGCAGCGCCAGCATGATCAGCCCGGGAATGATGAAGGCGCCGTAGCTCACGCCGTGCACCTGAGTCATGCTCGAACCGATGGCCGAGCCGAACACCACGAAATACAGCGAGGTGCTGATCACCGGCGTGGCGATGCTCTGCAGCAGGGTGCGCCAGGTGCGCGCCAGCTCGAACAGGTAGATGGCCTTGATGGCGTACAGGTTCATGCGCAAATCTCCATTTCAGGGCGCTGAGAAGCGTAGCGAGCGAAGGTCAGGCAAGGCGAAATCGGGCGAGGCCGCGGAGTGTACGCGCTGTACATGAGCAGGCCGAGCCTGATTTCAACGCAGCCTGGGCGAGCGCAGTAGCTTCTCATCGGCCTGAGACCAGTGACACGAAGATTTCCTCCAGAGAGCTCTGGCTCGACTGCAGATCCTTGAAGTCGATGCCGTGCTGGGCCAGGTCGCGCAGCAGTTCGGCGATACCGGTGTTCTCGTGCTGCGCATCGAAGGTGAACACCAGGGCATGGCCCTGATCGGCCAACTCCAGGCCATAGCGCGCCAGCTCGGCCGGCACGCAGGACAACGGCTGCTGCAGGTGCAGGGTCAGCTGCTTCTTGCCCAGCTTGTGCATCAGCACCTGTTTGTCTTCCACCAGGATGATGCGGCCCTTGCTGATCACCCCGATGCGGTCGGCCATTTCCTCGGCCTCTTCGATGTAGTGGGTGGTCAGGATGATGGTCACACCGCGCTCGCGCAGGCGCCGCACCATGTTCCACATGTCGCGGCGCAGTTCGACGTCGACGCCCGCGGTGGGCTCGTCAAGGAAGAGAATCTGCGGCTCGTGCGAGAGCGCCTTGGCGATCATCACCCGGCGCTTCATGCCGCCGGACAGTTCCATGATCTTGGCGTTGCGTTTGTCCCATAGCGACAGGTCCTTGAGCAGCTGCTCCAGGTAGTCCGGGTCGGGCTTCTTGCCGAACAGGCCACGGCTGAACTTGACTGTCGCCCAGACGGTTTCGAACACGTCGCTGACCAGTTCCTGCGGCACCAGGCCGATCTGCGAGCGGGCCGCGCGGTAGTCACGGACGATGTCCTTGCCGCCGACCAGCACCTTGCCCTCGCCCGGATTGACGATGCCGCAGATGATGCTGATCAGGGTGGTCTTGCCGGCGCCATTGGGGCCGAGCAAGGCGAAAATCTCGCCCTGGCGAATCTCCAGGTCGATGCCTTGCAGCGCCGGATGGCCGGACGCATAGATCTTGTTCAGTTGCTGGATGGAAATGACCGACTGCACGGTGGGTTGTCCCTTGCCTGCGGAAAACGCAACAGCTTACAGGGCATGAGGCACCGACATCAGCGCGCGGAAGAAAAAACGGCGCACTTGTGGTGCGCCGGGGGGTGCTGCAAGGAGGGAAGGAACGATTGCACCGCTCGTGACGGTGCAACGATAGGCCAGGCAGCGATTGCCAACCCGGCGTATTCAGAACCGTAGGGCGGGTGAAACCCGCCGCCTCGGTTGGCGGGTTGCAGCCGCCCTACAATGGAGTCAGCAACTCGCCGGTAGCGATGAAGGCACGCAGGTTATCCAGCACCAGATCGGCCATCTGCTGGCGCGTCTCGACGCTGGCGCTGCCGACGTGCGGCAGCAGTACCACGTTGTCCAGTTCGCGCAGCGCCGCCGGTACCTGAGGCTCACGCTCGAAAACGTCCAGCCCGGCGCCGCCGATCACCTTCTGCTGCAACGCCGTGATCAGCGCGGCCTCATCGACCACCGAACCACGCGCGACGTTGACCAGAAAGCCATCCGGGCCGAGTGCTTCGAGCACCTCGGCGTTGATCAGGTGATGGGTGGCCTTGCCGCCCGGACAGGTCAGCACCAGGAAGTCCGCCCAGCGCGCCAGCGCCAGCAGATCCGGCTCGTGCTGGTAAGGGCTGCCCTCGAGCGCACGGCGATTGTGGTAACTCACCGGCATGGAGAAACCGGAGGCGCGCAAGGCCACTGCCTCGCCGATGCGGCCAAGGCCGACGATGCCCAGGCGCTTGCCGCTGACCCGACGCGCCAGCGGGAAACCCGTGGTGCTGTTCCAGGCGCCACTGCGCACGAATCGATCAGCCTCGGACAGGCGTCGTGCGCTGTCGATCATCAGGCCCATGGCCAGGTCGGCGACGCAGTCGTTTAGCACGTCCGGCGTGGTGCTGAGGACGATGCCGCGATCACGCAACAGATCCAGCGGATAGGGATCGTAGCCCACGCCGAAACTGCAGATTGCGCGCAGATTCGGCAGCAGCGCGAGCTGGTCAGCCGTGCAGCCGAAGCGTGCCGAGGACACCATGTAGACGAACTGCTCGCCCTGTTCACGCAGGAATGCCAGCGGCTCGGCCTGTTGCCACAGCGCGCTGACCTCGTACTCCTCAGCCAGCTCGCGGTTGAAACGCTCGCTCAGCGGGCCGATCTGCAGCACCTTGGGTTTGCTCATGGTTCCTCCTGTTTGGATCTTGCGATTTACAGCAATTTGCCCGGATTCATCAGCCCGGCCGGATCCAGCGCATGCTTGACCCGAGCCATCAACTCCAGTTCCAGCGGCGCCTTGTAGTGCTGCGCGGCCAGGCGCTTGGACTGGCCCAGGCCATGTTCGGCGCTGATGCTACCGGCATAGCGCAGGGTCTGGTCGTAGATCACCCGCATGATCGCCTCGGCCTGCGCCTTGAAGGAACCATCTTCGGCACCGACCGGTTTGCTGATGTTGTAATGCAGGTTGCCATCGCCGACGTGACCGTAGGCGACGATGCGCACACCCGGGAAGGCCTGCTGCAGTGCGGCATCGGTAAGTTCGATAAAGTCGGGAATACGGCTGACCGGCACGCTGATATCGTGCTTGAGGCTTGGCCCCTCATGGTTCTGCGCCTCCGAGATGCCTTCACGCAACGCCCACAAGGCGCGCACCTGAGCGTCGCTGGCGGCGACCACGGCATCCAGCACCACGCCCTGCTCGAAGGCGCCGCCGAGGCCCTCTTCCAGCAACTCGTTCAAGGGCGCGTTGGGCTGGGTGTCGCTCAGCTCGATCAGCACGTACCAGGGATGCATGTCGGCGAAGGGATCGCTGACACCGGTGACATGACGCAGGACGAACTCGACGCTTTGCCGCGACATCAGTTCGAAGCCGGTCAGGCGGTCGCCGCACAGGCTGCGCATCTGCCCGATCAGCTCGACGGCCGCTTGCGGGCTGGGCAAGGCGACCCAGGCGGTGGTCAGGCTGCGCACGGCCGGGAACAACTTGAGCACGGCGGCAGTGATGATACCCAGGGTGCCCTCGCTGCCAATGAACAGGTGCTTGAGGTCGTAGCCGGTATTGTCCTTGCGCAACCCGCGCAGGCCGTCCCAAATGCGCCCATCGGGCAACACCACTTCCAGGCCCAGCGTCAGGTCACGCATATTGCCGTAGCGCAGCACCGCAGTGCCGCCGGCATTGGTCGCCAGGTTGCCACCGACCGTGCAGCTACCCTCGGCACCCAGCGATAGGGGGAAGAGCCGGCCGACTTCGGCAGCGGCCTCCTGCAACTGCTGCAGGATCACCCCTGCTTCGACAGTGATGGTTTCATTGCCCACGTCCACTGCGCGGATGCGCTTCATACGCGTCAGCGACAGCACGATCTGCGCGCCGCTGTCGTCCGGGATCGAGCCGCCGCACAGGCCGGTATTGCCGCCTTGTGGCACCAGGGCGACGCCGGCCTGCGCGCACAAACGCACCACGGCGGCAACTTCCTCGGTCGAAGCCGGGCGCAGCACGGCAGCCGCCTGGCCACGGTAGGCACCGCGCCAGTCGCTCAGGTAACTCTGCATACGCTCGGCGTCAGTGATCAGACCAGCCTCGCCGACCGCCTCGCGCAATGCCTGCAGCAGATCATCGGACAGGCCACTCATCTCAGGTCACCGGCGCCGGGTTGAACAGCACCAGGTCGTTGTGCAGGCGCAGGTGCTCGGCGCAGGTCTGCTTGCGACCGCTGGCCACGTCCAAGTAGAGCTGGAAGATGTGCCAGCCCATTTGCTCCAGCGTCATGCGCCCGGAGACGATCTGCCCAGCGTCGACGTCGATCAGGTCCGGCCAGCGTTCGGCCAGTTGCGTGCGCGTGGCCACCTTGATCACCGGCACCATGGACAGGCCATAAGGCGTGCCGCGACCGGTGGTGAAGATGTGCAGGTTCATGCCCGCCGCCAGTTGCAGGGTGCCGCAGATGAAGTCGCTGGCCGGCGTGGCGCAGAACCACAGGCCCTTGCCACGAATGCGCTCGCCCGGCGCGACCACCCCGGCGATGGTGCCGTTGCCGGACTTGGCAATGGAGCCCATGGCCTTCTCGACGATGTTGTTCAGCCCGCCCTTCTTGTTACCCGGCGTGGTGTTGGCACTGCGATCGGCCATGCCACGTTGCAGATAGCGGTCATACCAGTCCATCTCGCGAATCAGCGCATCGGCCACCTCGACACTGGCGGCACGCGGCGTCAGCAGGTGGATGCCGTCACGCACTTCGGTGTTCTCGGAGAACATCACGGTAGCGCCGGCGCGCACCAGCAGGTCGGCAGCCACGCCAAGGGCCGGGTTGGCGGTGATACCGGAGAAGGCGTCGCTGCCGCCGCACTGCATGCCGACCACCAGTTCGGCAGCCGGCACGGTCTCGCGGCGACGCTGGTCGAGCACCTTCAGGCGATCCTCGATCATGCCCATGATCTGCTCGACCATGCCGGTGAAGCCGGTGCCGGAATCCTGCAGGCGGAACAGCCAGTCTTCCTCGTCCATACCGTTGGTGAGCTGGTCGCCATCCATCAACTGGTTGGCCTGCAGCTTCTCGCAGCCGAGGCTGATAACCAGAGCCTGGCCACCGAGGTTGGGGTTGCGGCTGATGTTGTACAGGGTGCGGATCGGCACCACGGCGTCCGGCGCGTTGATCGCCACGCCGCAGCCGTAGCTGTGCGACAGCGCCACTACGTCGTCGACGTTGGGGTATTTGGGCAGGACTTCCTTGCGCACGCGCTCGACCACATGATCGAGCACGCCGACCACGCACTGCACCGTGGTGGTCACGCCGAGGATGTTACGGGTGCCGACGCTGCCGTCCGGGTTGCGGAAGCCTTCGAAGGTGTAGCCCTCCAGCGGCTCGCCGGGGTCGGCCTTGATAGTCGCCTTGGGCAGGTTGTCCAGCACCGGCGGCTCGGGCATGCGCAGCACCTGCTCGGTGACCCAGCTGCCGGCGGCGATGGATTTGAGCGCATAGCCGATGACCTCGCCATAACGCACCACCTCGCCGCCTTCGGCGATATCCACCAGCGCCACCTTGTGGCTCTGCGGGATGCCTTCGATAGCCGTCAGGCCATCGTCGAACTGGCCGCCCGCGGCAACACCCTGGTCATTGACCACCACACCGACGTTGTCGCTCGGGTGCAGGCGGATGTAACGGGGCGAATCCTGATGGGGAATCAACTGCATGACGCTTGCTCCTGTTGTGCGTTCAGGATGCCGAGCCAGACGCAGCGTCCAGCTCGACCCTGTGAATACGGCCGACGATCAGGCCGAAGCTCACGACCGCCAGCAGGGCATTGAGACCAACATAGGCCAATGCCCAATCGAATGATCCGGTACGGCTGACCAGGTAGCCGATGACTATGGGGGTGGTGATCGCTGCCAGATTGCCGAAGGTGTTGAACAACCCGCCGGACAAACCGAGGATCTGCCGTGGCGAGGTGTCCGCCACCAGCGTCCAGCCCAGGGAGCCGAGGCCCTTGCCGAAGAAGGCCAGGGCCATCAGCGCCACCACGGCGGCATCGCTGTCGACGTAAATGCACAGCACCACCGCGCTCGACAGCAGCAGACCAAGCACCATCGGCAGCTTGCGCGCCAGAGTCAGCGAATGGCCGCGGCGCAGCATGCCGTCGGACAGCAAACCACCCAGCACGCCGCCAACACAACCGCTGATGGCCGGCAAGGCGGCGGCGAAACCGGCGCCGAGGATGCTCATGCCGCGTGCCTGCACCAGGTAGACCGGAAACCAGGTGAGAAAGAAGTAGGTAATGGCGTTGTTGCAATACTGGCCAAGGTAGATGCCAATCATCGTGCGTTGGCGCAGCAGCAGGCCCAGGTAGCGCCACTGCGAACCGCCGCTACCGCCGCGCTGCCCTTCCAGATCGATCAGCGCCCCGCCCTGCTCCAGGTGGGCCAGCTCGGCTGCGCCGATGCGCGGATGCTGACGCGGGCCGTGCAGCTGTTTGAGCCAGACGAACGACAGCGCCAGACCGAGACAACCGAGCACGATGAACACCGACTGCCAACCCAGGGTTTGCACCACCCAGCCCATCAAGGGAGCGAACAGCGCAGTGGCAGCATACTGCGCAGAACTGGAGATGGCCGTAGCGGTGGCGCGCTCGGCAGTGGGAAACCAGGAAGCGGTGATCCGCGCATTGCCCGGAAAGCACGGCGCACTGGCAAAGCCCACCAGCAGCCGCAGCAAAAACATCGAGGTTACCGCCCAGGTGGTCGGCAGCCAGCCGACGAAGCCTTGCAGCAGGGTCAGCGCCGACCAAGTGAACAGTGCCAGGGTATACACCGCCTTGGTGCCAAAGCGGTCGAACAGCCAACCGCCCGGTATCTGCCCGATCACATAGGCCCAGCCGAACGCCGAAAAGATGTAGCCGAGCGTCACCGCGTCGATGCCCAGGCCGGCCTGCATCGCCGAACCGGCGACGGAGAGGCTGGAGCGATCAGCGAAGGTGATGGTGGTGACCAGAAACAGCATCAGCAGAATGCTGTAGCGCACACGACCCGGTTTGGCATCTGGCATCGGCAAGGCTCGTGAGACAGAAGGAAAGGCTGAGCCCGTAGGCGGGAGCGAACATCCCCGTAGGGTGGGCCGGGCGGCGCTCCGCTTCGGCCCATGGGCATCAACCCGTAGGGTGGGCTTCAGCCCACCGACTGCATTATTGGTGGGCTGAAGCCCACCCTACGGAAGTCCACCCTACAGGACTGCGGACCTGACTCAACGTACCAGGCAGGGTTTCTTGTTATTGAAGGTCCAGCCCGGAATCAGGTACTGCATGGCCACCGCGTCGTCACGCGAACCCAGGCCCTTGACCCGATACAGCTCGTGCGCCTTGGCCAACGCATCCCAATCCAGCTCGACGCCGAGGCCCGGCGTTTTCGGCACCTGCACCAGACCACCTTCGATACGCAGCGGGTTGCGCGTCAGGTACTGGCCGTCCTGCCAGATCCAGTGGGTATCGATGGCGGTGACGCGACCCGGCGCCGCAGCGGCGACGTGGGTGAACATGGCCAGGGAGATGTCGAAGTGGTTGTTGGAGTGCGAGCCCCAGGTCAGGCCCCAGTCGTTGCACATCTGCGCCACGCGTACCGAACCGGCCATGGTCCAGAAGTGCGGGTCGGCCAATGGGATATCCACCGATTGCAGGGAGATGGTGTGGCCCATCTGCCGCCAGTCGGTAGCGATCATATTGGTCGCAGTCGGCAGGCCGGTGGCACGGCGGAACTCGGCCATCACTTCACGACCGGAGTAACCGTTCTCGGCGCCGCACGGGTCTTCGGCATAGGCCAGCACGCCATGCAGGTCGCGACACAGGGCAATGGCCTCGTCCAGCGACCAGCCGCCATTCGGGTCCAGCGTCACACGAGCCTCAGGGAAGCGCGCGGCCAGGGCGCGGATCGCCTCGACTTCGGCCTCGCCATGCAGCACACCGCCCTTGAGTTTGAAGTCGTTGAAGCCATAGCGCGCATGTGCGGCCTCGGCCTGGCGGACGATGGTTTCCGGGGTCAATGCGGTCTGGTTGCGCACGCGCTCCCAGGTGTCATCGGCATCGCGCTCATCGCGGTAGCCGAGATCGGTCTTGTCCTTGTCACCGACGAAGAACAGATAACCGAGCATTTCCACCGCATCGCGCTGCTGGCCTTCGCCGAGCAGTGCTGCCACCGGCACACCGAGGTGCTGGCCGAGCAGATCGAGCAGCGCGGACTCCAGTGCAGTGACAGCGTGGATGGTGATGCGCAGATCGAAGGTCTGCAGGCCACGGCCGCCGGAATCACGATCAGCGAAGGCGCGGCGCACCTGATTGAGCAGCGCGTTGTAGTTGCCGACCGGCTGGCCGACGAGGATCGAGCGGGCGTCTTCGAGGGTCTTGCGAATGCCCTCGCCACCGGGAACTTCGCCGACACCGACGTGGCCGGCGCTGTCCTTGAGAATGAGGATGTTGCGGGTGAAATACGGGCCGTGGGCTCCGCTCAGATTGAGCAGCATGCTGTCTTGACCGGCGACTGGTACGACTTGCAGCTCGGTGATCAGCGGAGTGCCGACAGCGGCAGGAATCTGTGAAGTCATGAGCGTTACCCTGTTGTTCTTGTGCGGGTTCGACAATGGTTCAACGCCGTCGCGCCCGGACTTCCGGGGCGCGGCCAGGCCGCTCGCCGCAGCGAGCGGCCCTCTGCGCTATTACTGCGCGCCTTGGGCTTCGATCAGCTTGGCCAGGGCTTCGTACTCGTCCGGCAGCAGATCGGTCAGTGGTGCGCGTACCGGACCGGCATCGTAACCGACGATTTTGGCACCGGCCTTGACGATGCTCACGGCATAGCCGGCCTTGCGGTTGCGGATGTCCAGGTACGGCAGGAAGAAATCGTCAATCAGCTTGCCAACGGTGGCGTGGTCTTCGGCTGCGACGGCGCGGTAGAAGTCCATCGCGGTTTTCGGGATGAAGTTGAACACGGCCGAGGAATAAACCGGTACACCCAGCGCCCTGTAGGCGGCGGCATAGACTTCAGCGGTCGGCAGGCCGCCGAGGTAGGTCAGACGCTCGCCCAGGCGACGACGGATCGACACCATCAGTTCGATGTCACCCAGACCGTCCTTGTAGCCGATCAGGTTCGGGCAACGCTCGGCCAGTTGTTCCAGCAGATTGGCGTTGAGGCGGCAGACGTTGCGGTTGTAGATCACCACACCGATGTTCACCGACTTGCACACCTGCTCGACGTGAGCGGCAACACCTTCCTGGGACGCTTCGGTCAGGTAGTGCGGCAGCAGCAGCAGGCCCTTGGCGCCCAGACGCTCGGCTTCCTGCGCCATCTGGATGGCAATGCGGGTCGGACCGCCAACACCAGCCAGGATAGGCACGGAATTCTCACAGGTATCCACGGCGGTCTTGATCACGGCGCTGTATTCGTCCGGCGCCAGGGAGAAGAACTCGCCAGTACCGCCGGCTGCGAACAGAGCGGAAGCACCGTAAGGTGCCAGCCACTCGAGACGGCGCACATAACCAGCCTGATTGAAATCACCGGCAGCATCGAAGTCGGTCACCGGGAAAGACAGCAGACCGGAGGAGAGGATGGACTTAAGTTCTTGTGGATTCATTATGCGAACACCCTTTTAAAGCGAGTTGTGGGAATGACGTCAGCCGTAGCTGTAGAGATACGTTATCGTACAACAACAAAAAAAACACCAGTTTTTGTATTACCCGTTCGTCGAAGTTTTTATCGCCTTCGCCCAGCCTGCCCGCAAATCCGCTGCGTAAGCGTGAAAGCTCAGCCTAGAGCAGGCTCCATCATGGCGCCAGAAGAGATGGCAGCGCAATCATCATTAATCATGAGCAGCGTTGACAGGCCAGGAACAGGCTGGTACTAATTCCATCAAGTCATACGACAACCTATGACATTCCAATAAAAACAAACGAGGCCCTGGTCATGTCAAAGACCTTCACTGCCGCCCCACCCTGCCATCGTGCCGACCATCGCACCGATGTCAGCAGCCGCCTGAACAGCGCAATCCGCGCAGGCCTCGTTGCCGTCTTTGCCCATGCTCTCACTTGCCACCGCGCGGATCGCACGATGATCCCGGTGCACGACTGAACCGTACCTTTGCCATTGCGGCCGAGGGCCGCACCAGTTTCGGAGCCCCAGCCAAGATGTACGAAGCCTCCCGCAGCAGCACACCCCAGATCGTCGAGATGCAGGTCATTCCGGTCGCCGGCCATGACAGCATGCTGCTCAACCTGTGCGGCGCCCATGCCCCCTACTTCACCCGCAACCTGGTGCTGCTCAAGGACAATGCCGGGCGCATCGGCTGTGGTGAGGTTCCCGGTGGCGAAGGTATCCGTCAGGCGCTGGAGCGCTGCCGCGAGCTGGTGATCGGCCAATCGGCCGGCCGTTACAACCATGTGCTCAATCGCCTGCGTCAGGCCATCGCCGGCCCGGCCAAAGGGCCGCAGACCACCCAGCATCAGGTCACCTCCGAATCCGAAGCGCGTGTACTCAAGCAACCGCACGAGATCAACCTGCGCCTGGACAACGTGATCACCGCGGTCGAAGCCGCCCTGCTCGATCTGCTCGGCCAGCATCTCGACGTGCCGGTGGCCGAACTGCTCGGCAGCGGCCAACAACGCGACAGCGTGCCGATGCTCGCCTACCTCTTCTATATAGGTGAACGCCAGCGCACCGACCTGCCCTATCTTGCAGGTAAAGGCTCGGCAGATGACTGGTATCACCTGCGCCATCAGGCCGCGCTGACGCCGGACGCCATCGCCCGCCTGGCCGAAGCGGCGCATGCGCGCTACGGCTTCAATGACTTCAAACTCAAGGGCGGCGTGATGCGTGGCGCCGAAGAGATGGACGCAATCCGCGCGATCAAGGCGCGCTTCCCCGATGCCCGCGTAACCCTCGACCCCAATGGCGCCTGGTCACTGGATGAAGCCATCGCCCTGTGCCAAGGACAAGGCCACGTGCTGACCTATGCCGAAGACCCTTGCGGCCCGGAGAATGGCTACTCGGGTCGCGAGATCATGGCCGAGTTCAAGCGCGCCACCGGCATCCCCACCGCCACCAACATGGTCGCCACCGACTGGCGGCAGATGGGGCACTCGTTGCGCCTGGAGGCCGTGGACATTCCCCTGGCCGACCCGCACTTCTGGACCATGCAAGGCGCCGTGCGCCTCGGTCAGGTCTGTGAAGAGTTCGGCTTGACCTGGGGTTCGCATTCGAACAACCACTTCGATATTTCCCTGGCCATGTTCACCCATGCCGCTGCGGCCGTGCCCGGCCGCGTCACGGCTATCGACACCCACTGGATCTGGCAGGAAGGCGAGGAACGTCTGACCCGCGAGCCGCTGCAGATCGTCGGCGGCCAGGTGCAGGTCTCGGACAAGCCCGGCCTCGGTATCGAGCCGGACATGGAGCGGATCATGGTCGCCCACGAGCTTTACAAAAAGGTGGCCAACGGCGCGCGTGACGACGCCATGGCCATGCAGTACCTGGTTCCGGGTTGGCAATACGACCCGAAACGTCCCAGCCTCGGCCGCGACTGACTCGCGCGGCTTTTATCCCAACCCGGAGTATTCCAATGAAAAAAACATTCCGCGCCTCCCTCCTTTCTGCCCTGGTCGGCATGGGTGTCCTGACCACTCATTCCGCCACCTTCGCCGATGACGTGAAATGGCCGACCCGCCCCGTCCAAGTAGTGGTAATCGCCAACCCAGGCGGCGACACCGACTTCAACGCCCGCATGATGGCCAAATACTTCAACGAGATCACCGGCAAGACCATGGTAGTGACCAACGTCGCTGGCGGCGGCGGCACCCTGGCGGCCGAACAGGTCAAAGGCGCTGCGGCGGATGGCAACACCATCCTGTTCACCCACCCGGGCCAGTTGATCGTCAACGAAGTGGCCGGCCTGACCGAAGACAGCTACGAGACCTTCGACGTTTCCTGCATCGCTGGCGTCGACAAGAGCACCGTGTTCGTCGCCTCCAAGCAGTCCGGCGTGACCAGCATGAAAGACCTGGTCGACAAGTCCAAGGCTAACCCGGGCAGCATCACCTACGGCACCGAGATGGGCAGCTTCTCCCACCTGCAAGGTCTGATGCTGGAGAAACTTACCGGCGCCAAGCTGAAGATGGTCGACGGCGGCACCGTCTCCGACCGCGTGGTCGGCATGCTCGGCGGCCGCCTGGACATGGGCGCCATCACCTACGGTTCCGTACAGGACTACGTGCAAGGCGGTCAGATGGTCGCACTGGGCCAGCCCAACGCCGAGCGCAATGCCATGCTGGGTGAAGTACCGACCCTCAAGGAGCAAGGCCTCGACATCACCATGGACAAGCCCTACGTAGTGGCCTTCCCGAAAGGCACCGACCCGGCGATCGTGAAGAAGATGTCCGACATCATGCAGCAGATCACCGAGCAGCCTGCCTACGCTGAAGACCTGAAGAAGTTCAAGCAGCCGGTCGCGTTCTTCGCCACCGAAGACGCCAAGCAGATTCTGGCCAAGACCCGCGAAGACTTCATGCAGTTCAAGGATGAACTGCGCAAGGCCAAGTAAGCCATACCGCAGCGCCGGCCCGACCGATTCGAGCCGGCGCTTCGCCTCAGAACACCGAGGTACACGATGAACACCCTGAACAAGAAAGAGCTGATCATCGGCCTTGCCATGCTCGGCGCCAGCCTTACCTATCTGGTTCTGGCTCAACAGCTGCCCGGGCATGATGGTGTCGATGCGGCCACGGTGCCGAAACTGCTGGCCGGATTCCTGTCTCTGCTTGGCCTGATGCAACTGGTCAGCGCCTTTGCCAAACCCAAGGCCGCTGCCGAACCCGCCGCCAGTCCGGCTCCTGCAGAAGCCGAAGAGCCAACTGTTGAAATTGTCGAGCCGAAGACCGTCATCAAGACACTCGGCCTGATCCTTGGCTATATGGCCCTGCTCGGCCCTGTGGGTTTCCCGATCATGACCGTGGTTTACCTGTATCTGCAGTTCCTCGTGCTGACCCCGGTAAACCAGAAAGCCAGACACCTGACCTATCTGCTGATCGCCGTCATCTGCTCTGCGCTCATCTTCCTGCTGTTCCGCGAGGCCTTCGACCTGTTGCTGCCCGCCGGCCTGCTGAACAATTTCATCTGAGGATCGACCATGCTCGAATTACTGCAGCAAGGCTTCGGTGCCGTCTTTTCACTGAACATCATGATGCTGATGGCTGTCGGCGTGGCCATGGGCATCGTCTTCGGCGCCGTGCCCGGCCTGTCGGCGACCATGGCCGTGGCGCTATGCCTGCCGCTGACCTTCACCATGGGCCCGCAAGCGGGTCTGTCGCTGCTGGTCGCATTGTTCATTGGCGCCACATCCGGAGGCCTGATCTCGGCGATCCTGCTGAAGATTCCGGGAACACCTTCATCGATCGCCACGGTCTTCGACGGTGGCCCGCTGATGGAGCAGGGGCACGGCGTCAAGGCGCTGGGCGTCGGCATCGTGTTCTCCTTCCTCGGCACCATCTTCAGCATCGTCGCGCTGATGTTCATCGCTCCGCAGCTGGCCAAGGTCGCCCTGAGCTTCGGCCCGCATGAATACTTCGCCATCGCTGTATTTTCCCTGACCCTGATCGCCACCCTGTCGGCCGGTTCCATGGTCAAGGGGCTGTTCGCCGGTACCCTGGGCATCGCCGTGTCCACCGTAGGTATCGCCCCGGTCGAGGCAGTGCGCCGCTTCACCTTCGGCGTCAGTGAGCTCAATGGCGGCTTCTCGATGCTCACGGTAATGATCGGCATGTTTGCCGTGGCCGAGATCATCAAGCTCGCCGAAACCGGCCGCCATGCCGTACAGGGCAAGGCCAGGTCGGTGAGTATGAAGAACATCAAGGGCTTCGGTTTCTCGCTCAAGGAATTCCGCGAGCAACTGCCCAACGCCGGTCGCTCCGGCCTGATCGGTCTGGGCATCGGTATCCTGCCAGGCATCGGTGCGGGCACCTCGAACCTGGTGTCCTACATCATCGCCAAGAAACGCGCGAAAGACGGGCACACCTACGGCAAGGGCAACATCGGCGGCGTGGTCGCCAGCGAGACGGCTAACAACGCCGGTATCGGCGGCGCCATGATGCCGCTGATGACCCTGGGCATCCCCGGCGACACCGTCACCGCGATCATGCTCGGCGGCTTCCTGATCCACGGCATCCAGCCCGGTCCGCTGCTGTTCATCAGCCAGGGTCCGCTGGTGTACACCATCTTCGCCGCGCTGATCGTCGCCACCTGCATGATGCTGTTCATGGAGTTCTACGGCCTGCGCCTGTTCATCAAGCTGCTCGACGTGCCCAAGCACATCCTGCTGCCGATCATTCTGGTGCTGTGCGTGGTCGGTGCCTTCGGCCTGTCCAGCCGCCTGTTCGACGTCTGGTCGATCCTGCTGTTCGGTCTGCTCGGTTACGCCTTCGTCAAGGCCGGTATGCCGGCGGCGCCGTTCATCATCGGCTTTATCCTCGGGCCTATGGCGGAAACCAACCTGCGTCGCGGTCTGATGCTGTCGGACGGCAGCTTCGCCGAGTTCTTCACCAATCCGATTGCCGGCACCTTCCTCGGCCTGGCATTGGTGTTCGTGCTCTGGCAGGTGTTCAGTGCATTGCGCCCGAAACCCAGCGCGATCAACGAAATACTTCGCACCTGACCCATCCCACCTTTCCCCTCGCCAACACGGCGAGGGGACTACCCGCATCTCCCCTCTCACGCCCGCACTCCAAAGGCGTCCTGCGCCACTGTCCAGCCCGCCACCTGCTCGCTCAGACTCAGGCCTAGCCCGGCCCGCATCGGCACCTGCATGCAACCGCCACGAATCTCCAGGCGTTCGTTGAACAAAGGCTCCAGCCACTCGAAATGCTCCACCCAGGTGGCATGCTCGTAGGCAGCCGCCAGATGGATGTGCAGTTCCATGACGAAGTGCGGCGCCATGACCAGGCCGTGCCGTCTGGCCACCTCGGCAACCTGCAGGAACGGCGTGATACCACCGACTCGCGGTGCGTCATGCATGATCACGTCTACCGCGCCGCGCTCCACGTAAGCGCACGCCTCGGCTGCGCTACTGAGCATCTCGCCGCTGCCGACCGGCGTAACCAGTTGCGCGGATAACGCCGCATGCCCCTCCAGATCGTGCGCATCGAGCGGCTCCTCGATCCAGGTCAGGTTGAGCTCTTCCAGAGCGCGCCCCATGCGCAGCGCCGTGGTGCGATCCCACTGCTGATTGACGTCCACCATCACCGCCACTTCATCACCGAGGGCATGACGCAAGGCCCGCACGCGGCGTAAATCCTCAGTTTGATTCGGCTGCCCGACCTTGAGCTTGATGCCACCGATGCCGCCCGCCAGCGCCTGCCCGGCGCGGTCGATGACCTCCTCGATGGGCGCCTGCAGGTAGCCGCCAGAGGTGTTGTAGCAAGGCACCGCATCACGCTGGGCGCCGAGCAGCTTGGCCAGCGGCAAACCGGCCCGCCGCGCCTTGAGATCCCACAACGCCGTGTCGAACGCCGCGATGCTTTGCACTGCCAGACCACTGCGGCCGATGGAGGCACTTGCCCAACTGAGCCGCCCCCATAAACGGGCGATATCGTTGCCATCTTCGTTGAGCAGCAGCGGTGCCAGCTCGCGGGCGTGAGCGTATTGCGCCGGGCCACCGGTGCGCAGGGTGTAGCTGAAGCCGAGCCCGGTATGCCCCTGGCGGGTTTGCAGCTCGACGAACAACAGGCTGACGGCCGACAGCGGCAATTGTCGACCAGTGGACACCTTGGCATCGCTCACGGCCCGAGCCAGTGGCAGATCCACCGAGCGTAGGCCGATCCAGGTGATCGGATCAGGGGTGTAAAGGTCGAGACTCATCGTCACTCCGGGCGCGAAAGCGTGGAGCGATGATGGACGCCGCCATTGATCCAGGTCTAATCTAGTTTTCTACTCAATTGATACCTGGATTGAATCAGTGTTCGAGCTATCGCAACTGCGCTGCTTCACTACCCTGGCCGCAGAGCTGAATTTCCGCCGCGCTGCCGAGCGCCTGAACATGACTCAGCCGCCACTGAGCCGGCAGATCCAGCTGCTCGAACACCAGTTGGGCGTGGCGTTGTTCACCCGCAGCACCCGCTCGGTGGCGTTGACGGCAGCTGGCCGCGCCTTCTTCGTCGAAGCCCAGGCGCTGCTCGACCAGGCCCACCGCGCAGCGCAAAGCGCCAGGCTGGCTGCCATCGGCGAAAGCGGCGCACTCAACATCAGCTTCGTCGCCAGCGCGGTGTATGACGTGCTGCCGCGCGCGATCACCACCGCCAAGCGCGAACGCCCTGGGGTGGATATCGCCTTGCTGGAGATGAGCACCTTCGAACAGGTGCAGGCACTGCGCGCCCGGCGTGTGGACCTGGCCATCGTGCGGGCGCCCTTGCAACAACCCGGGCTGATCAGCGAATGCCTGCTGCGCGAACCCTTCGTGCTGGCTGCGCCCGCCGAACATCCACTGGCGCAGCACGAAAGGCCGACCCTGGAAATGCTCCATGGCCAACCCTTCATCCTTTATGCACATACCGCCTGGCAGCCCTTCAACGAACTGCACACCGGCCTGTTTCGCGCCAGCGGCATCCAGCCGGAGTTCGTTCAGGCGCTGGGCTCGACCCTGACCATCCTGTCGCTGGTCAATGCCGGCATGGGGCTGGCACTGGTGCCGCGTAGCGCCAGTGCCATCCGCTTCGAGCAGGTACGTTTCCGCGAGCTGCCGCTACCCGAAGGCATAAGTGGGGAGCTGCATCTGGTCTGGCGCGACGACAACGACAACCCGGCCTTACCGTCGATGATCGCAGCTGTGCGCCAGGCCGCGCTCGACATCTACCCACAGAGCTGACGCGTCAAGCGCGTTTGCCGACCTCTGCCTGCTGCACCGTCCAGCCGGCAACCTGCTCGCTCAGACTCAGACCCAGGCCCGGACGAGTCGGCACCAACATGCGTCCGTCGCGAATCTCCAGGCGCTCGTTGAACAACGGCTCCAGCCATTCGAAATGCTCGACCCATGGCTCGCGCGTGTGGCTGGCGGCCAGGTGCACGTGCAGCTCCATGGCGAAGTGTGGCGCCAGGGTCATGCCAGCCTGCTCGGCCAGGGTCTGCACGCGCAGGTACGGGGTGATACCGCCCACCCGCGGCGCATCGGGCATGAGGAAGTCAGCGCCGCGCTGGCGAATGAATTCCCAGTGCTCGGCCGGGCTGGTGAGCATCTCGCCGGTGGCGATTGGTGTATCGAACAGACGCACCAGCTCGGCGTGGCCTTCAGCGTCGTAGCAGTCCAGCGGCTCCTCGATCCAGATCAGGTCGAAGGGCTCCAGGCGACGGCACATGCGCCGCGCGGTCGGGCGGTCCCATTGCTGGTTGGCGTCGACCATCAGCGGGAAACTCTCGCCCAGATGCTCACGCACTGTGCTGACGCGGTGAATATCCAGTGCCCAGTCAGGCTGGCCGACCTTGAGCTTGATACCGCCGATGCCCTTCTCGCGGGAGATATCGGTGTTCTTCAACAACTGGTCGAGCGGCGTGTGCAGAAAGCCCCCGGAGGTGTTGTAGCAGCGCACCGAATCACGATGGCTACCGAGCAAACGTGCCAGCGACAAGCCACTGCGGCGCGCCTTGAGATCCCACAGGGCGACGTCGAAGGCACCGATGGCCTGGCTCGCCAGGCCGCTGCGACCGACCGAAGCACCGGCCCAGCACAGCTTGTCCCACAGCTTGGCGATATCACTGGGGTTCTCGCCGATCAGGTTCGGCGCCACTTCCAGGGCATGGGCGAACTGGCCCGGGCCTCCAGCACGCTTGGAGTAACTGAACCCGAGGCCACGATGACCATCGCGGGTTTCGATCTCGGCGATCAGGATGGCAATCTCGGTCATCGGCTTCTGCCGGCCGGTGAGCACCTTGGCATCGCTGATCGGGTTGGCCAGCGGCAGCGCTACCGAGCGCAGACTGAGCCAGGTGATGCGGTCATCATCGGCGCGTGGGCTGGAGTTATCGGTCATGACTCTTCCTCGTGATGAAAGTCGGCGCCCCGATGGGTCGCCAAAAATGGACAACCCGAGTCAGATTAATATGATTGCGCAATCATTCAAGCATCGAAATCATCTGCTGTTCCCTGGCTGATCCGGCACCGCGACGACTCATCTAGACATTTCACAAATCTGCAACATTCGCCCACTACGCTGAGCGTGTCCCGCCATGCCTGGCTCCCGAGGCACCTCGTCATGTTCCTGCAAAAATCCCTGCGCGCGCAGATTCTCGCCCTGCTCGGCGGCAGTCTGGTACTGATCCTGATCACCGCCCTGGCCTGCTTCAGCTTTCTTTCCAGCGGCATTCAGTCCTACCGCGGCCTGCTCGATGGGCCGCTGGAATCTTCGCGCCTGATCGACGCAGCCAACGTCGAATTCAAGATTCAGGTGCAGGAATGGAAGAACGTCCTGCTGCGCGGCCAGGACAGCGCCAATCTGCAACGCTACTGGAGCCAGTTCGAAGCGCAGGAGCGCAAGGTGCAGGATATTCTCGGCCAGTTGACCCTGGTCGCCGCAGCCGACCCGGCTTTGAAGACGCAGGTCGAGCGCCTGCGTAGCGAACATCAGGCGCTTGGTGGCAATTACCGCAAGGGCCGCGACGCCTTCGTGGCCGCCGGAGCCGATGCCAGAGCCGGCGATGAAGCCGTCAAAGGCATCGACCGCGCCGCCAGTGAGCAGATGACTGCACTGGTCGAGCAGTTACGCCAGAACAGCCTGAGCCAGGCCGAGCAGATCAACGCCAGCGCCGCGCGCACCATTCTCAGCGGCACAGTCGTGATGCTGGCCGCAGCTTTGGTCATCGCCGTATTCAGCCTGTGGCTGGTCAATCGCAATCTGATCATCCCCATCCGCCACCTGATCGGCCATGTCGACCAACTCAGCCAAGGCCGTTTCGGCCAACGCGTGGAAAGCACCCGGCAAGATGAACTGGGCCTGCTGGCGCGCGCCGCGAACACCCTGCGCGACTTTCTTGCCAGCACCAGCGAGCGCCTGCACCACAGTACGCAGAACCTCGACAGCGCCAGCAGCGAGCTGAACGCCATCGCCTCACGCATGACCGAGGGCGTCAGCGAGCAGTTCGAGCGCACCGATCAGGTCGCCACGGCCATGCATGAGATGTCCGCCACGGCGCAGGAAGTCGCGCGCCACGCCGCCGACGCCGCGCACGCGGCCAACGATGCCGACGACTCAGCACGTCAGGGCAGCACGGTTATGCAATCGACCATCGCCACAATCACCGACATTCGCGGCGAGATCGCCAACACCGCCGAGGTGATCCGTCGCCTGGAAAGCGACAGCGGGCGTATCGGCAAGGTGCTGGAAGTGATCCGCGGCATCGCCGAGCAGACCAATTTGCTGGCGCTCAACGCCGGCATCGAAGCCGCTCGCGCTGGCGAACAAGGCCGCGGTTTCGCCGTGGTCGCCGACGAGGTGCGCCACCTGGCCCAGCGCACCGCCGAGTCCACCGCAGAGATCAACCAGATCATCGACACCGTGCAGAGCGGTGCGCTGAATGCCGTGCGCGCCATCGAGAGCGGCCAGCAGCGCAGCGAACAGGGCGTGATCTAGGTCACCGAAGCCGGTGCCATGCTGCAGCGCATCACCGAGGCCGTGGAAGCCATCCGCGACATGAACCAGCAGATCGCCACCGCCGCCGAAGAGCAAACCTCGGTGGCCGAGGATATCTCGCGCAACCTTACCGAGCTGACCGCCATCGCCAGCGCCAACCAGGACAACGTCGAACGTACGCAAAAAGCCAGCCGCAACCTACATGACATGTCCGGGCAACTGGGCGAAGTGACTCGCCGCCTGGGCTCCTGACCCGATCTGCGAACCGGCATGGCACGCGTCTCCGCCTCCAGCATCTACCGCCTGCGCGCAGAGTGAGTAGCGAGGCGCGGGATCAACAGCATGCTGCGCCCCTCCAACTCGCCTGCGCGGAAGGCAGGCAAGGCTTCGCCCTGTCCGCTCCACCTGCTGAAAACAGGCAAACGACAAAAGGCAGCAATTAACCCTTGCTATTTATGTAATAGGAATTATTCTCAGTTACGTAATGACGGCCAAGGAGACCTGCCATGACCTACCTGATCGATGCCTGGCTGGACCGCCCGCATCCCTATCTGCGCATCCTCAACCGTGAAACCGGTGAAGTCTGCGCCATGCTCGAAGAAGAAGCCCTGGACGAACTGCGTGATCAGGGCGACCTGGATTTACACGAACTCAGCTCCAGCGAACCCATCGTCCTCAAGGAACTGGTGCGCAGCCTGTTTCTGTACTGCTACGCCCGGGCATTGCGCCCATCCTGAAAGACAAAACGGCCCTTGTGCAATGCAGAAGGGCCGTTCGTACGTAGCCTAGGGTGGACGACGCTTCACCCGTCCACCGTGGTCGCGATAGTGGACATAAAAGCCTTGCCCACCCGACACGCGCCTGCCGATTTCACTTACAGGATGTCGAGCAGCTCGACATCGAACACCAGCACACTGTGCGGCGGAATGCTGCCGACGCCCTGAGCGCCGTAGGCCAGCTCACTCGGTACGTGCAGGCGCCATTTGCTGCCGGTGCCCATCAGTTGCAGCGCCTCGACCCAACCCGGAATCACACCACCGACCGGGAATTCAGCCGGCTGGCCGCGCTCGTAGGAACTGTCGAACACGGTGCCGTCGATCAGGGTGCCGTGGTAGTGAGTACGCACTTGATCCTCAGCCGACGGCTTGGCGCCCTCGCCTGCGACCAGCACTTCATACTGCAGGCCGGAGGCCAGCACGGTCACGCCCTCGCGCTTGGCGTTCTCAACCAGATACGCACGGCCTTCGCCGGCAGCGGCTTCGGCCTTGGCGGCAGCTTCGGCCTGCATGATCTCGCGGATGACCTTGAAGCTGGCACCAAGCTCAGCCTCGGAAACGCGGCTGGCCTGGCCACTGAACGCGTCGGTCAGACCGGCCAGGATAGCGGTCAGGTCGACGCCGGGCGGCGGGTTGTCACGCAACTGACCACCGAGTTGACGACCGATGCCGTAGCTGACGCGACCTTCATCGGAGGACAGATCGGGGCTGAAGTTGAATTCGGACATGAAAGGCTCCGCTTGGGGCTGAAAAAAGGCCGGCCAGACTAGCACAGAAGCCTGGCGCGACGTCACGACCCCATGCATTGCCCGTTGCGGCTTCGACGGTATGGATGCAGGAGTTAGAGCGGAGCAGGATGCCAGAGACGAAAGCCCCTCCCACAGCAGCACGCCGAAGCACCGATTGTGGGAGTCGCTTTAGCGGCGACAGCCTCGTGCCTAGTTGGCGTTGCGTCCACGCCGACAGCGCTCGGAGCAGTAGCGCACCTCGTCCCAGCAGCGCGCCCACTTCTTGCGCCAGCTGAACGGCAGGCCGCAGACCGCGCAGGTCTTCACCGGCAACTCGCTTTTCTTCACAGCATCTCCCCGGCATCGAGCTTGGCCAGCAGGCGCTCGCCCCAGTCCCACAGCGCCTGCTGCTTGGCCTCGGTCATGCGCGCCAGGTTGCGGTAGACCATGCCAATGCGCGGGTTGCGTTCCAGAGGCTCGCGGTGGCGCATCAGAAAATGCCAGTACAGCGCGTTGAACGGGCAGGCCGATTCGCCGGTGCTCTCGCTCACCTTGTAGCTGCAGCCCTGGCAATGGTTGGACATGCGTTTGATGTACTGACCACTGGCGCAATAAGGCTTGGAGCCGAGGTAGCCACCGTCGGCATGCATCACCATGCCCAGGGTGTTGGGCAGCTCCACCCAGTCGAAGGCGTCCATGTAAACGGCCAGGTACCAGTCGCAGATGGCTTTGGGCGCGATGCCAGCGAGCAAGGCGAAGTTACCGGTGACCATCAGCCGCTGGATATGGTGCGCGTAGGCATGCTCCAGAGTCTGGCCGATAGCCTGACGCATGCAGTTCATCCGCGTCTTGCCGGTCCAGTAGAACTCGGGCAGCGCTCGTGAATTGCCAAAGCGGTTGCCCTCGGCGTACTCCGGCATACGTAGCCAGTAGATGCCGCGCACGTATTCGCGCCAGCCGATCAGTTGACGGATGAAGCCTTCGGCGGCGTTCAGCGGCACGTCGCCGGCACGATAGGCAGCCTCGACCTCGGCGCAGATCCGCCGCAGATCGAGCAGGCCGATGTTCAGCGCAGCGCTGATCCGCGAGTGGAAGATAAATGGCTCACCATCGGCCATGGCGTCCTGGTAGTCACCGAAGTCTGCCAGGCCCTGGGCCAGAAAATACTGCCAGAGGCGTTCGGCCTGCTCGGCCGTGACCGGATAATCAAAACCCTCCAGGCTGCCGTAATGACTGGTGAAACGCCGCTCGACCAGCGCCAGCACATCACGGGTGATGGCATCCGGCTCGATACTCAGCGGCGCGGGTGGACGCACGCCTTTGGGCAATGCCTTGCGGTTGTCCGCATCGAAGTTCCAGGCACCGCCCTCTGGCGTGCCGTCCGGGTTGAGCAGCAGCCCGCTGTCGCGGCGCATCTCACGGTAGAAGAACTCCATGCGCAACTGCTTGCGCCCCTTGGCCCAGGCAGCGAACGCATCGCGGCTGCAGAGAAAGCGGCTGTCCTGATGCCAGTGGATCGGCACGCCACAATGCCGCAGCGCCTGCTCCAGGCGCCAGTCGCCGCACTCGATCAGATGCACCTCGGCAGGGTCTAGCCGTTGCGTCCAGCGCAGCAGCTCGCCCGGCAACGAGCCCGTGTTGTCCGGATCGTCCAGGGCCACGTAATGCACCTGCTGGCACTGCTCACGCAAGGCTTCGGCGAAATGGCGCATGGCGCTGAAGATCAGGGCGATCTTCTTCGGGTGATGCGGCACATGACTGGCCTCCTCCATCACTTCGGCCAGCAGCACGTGGTCGTGCTCGCGGTCGATGTCCTTCAATGCACCGAGGCCATGGGTAAGCTGGTCACCCAGGATCAGAATCAGACGGCGCGCACTCACAGCGGCACGATCTCCATATTCGGATGGCGGCGCAGATGGCCGATCAGGATGTGATAGGTATCGAGATTGAAACCGCCACGACACGCGGCCAGCAGCGGCTGGGCATGATCGAGCTTGTCGACCGTACCGAGATGACGCCATTGATCGAGCACGTGCCACTGAGTGAGGCCGTGCTGCTCGTCGCGCTCGACCAGCGCGACCGGCCCGTTCCAGGGCCAGGCTTGGGTCTGCAAGCGCTCGGCACCAGTAAGCAGCCGCCTGTCATGGGCCGAGCGCGGTTCCTCACCACAGCAGGCGCCCGCGCAGCGCCCCAGTTGATAGGCGAAGCAGGCTCCCTCGCCCTCCTCCAGCCCCAGCACGCGCAGACACAGACGCCGCTCGCGCGCCTGCTCCAGTAGCCACTGGCGCGCCTGATGACGCGAGCGGAACAGCCCAACATGCCTGAGCCCGGGCCTCAATGCCTGGTGCTGCAGCAGTTCGATGTGCAGCTCACCAGGCTCACCCGCCAGCGCCCAGGTCAACAGCTCGCGCTGTTTGCGCAGTCGACGGTTGTACAAGGGTTGCAGACGCTTGATCTCGGCGGACTCGAACAGCAGAGCGCCCAGTTCACCGGCAGTGACTGCCAGCTGCACGTCGCGAATCTGCTGCACCATCTGCAGGCTGCGACGGTCGCGGTGATCGTTCTGAAAATGCGACATCACCCGACGGCGCAAATTACGGCTCTTGCCCACGTAAAGCTGCGCCCCGCTATCACCCAGGAAGTAATACACGCCAGGCCGCTCCGGCAACCGGGCGAAACGCTCCGCCGCCAGCAGGGGCGGACGTGCAGCGCTACGCAGTTGACTGCCCAGCGCCGACGGCGCCACACGCGTCAACAGGTGCCGGGCCAAGGCCAGGGCGGCCTCGGCATCCGGCACCGCACGATCGCGGAAAAACCGCGCGATGCCGAAATGCCTACAGAGTGCATCGAAGCCGCCACTCGCCAGCTCTGGCAGTGCCGCTCTGGCCAGACGCAGTGTGCACAGCTGGGGTGGGCGCAGGCGCTTCCACTCGGGCAGCACGCGGCGCAGGAACGCCAGGCTGAAGCGCAGGTTGTGGCCTATCAGCACGCGGCCACGAATGGCCTCGGCAATGGCTTGCGCCTCGCATTCGATACGCGGCTGACCACGTAACTCCAACGGATGCAGGCCTGCCAGGCTGAGCAACGGCGGGGGTACGGCCACGCCAGGCTCGAACAGCCAGTGCAGGCGCGCTTCGACAGTACCGTCGACATCGACCTGAATGATCGCCAGCTCCCAGATGGCATCGCGCGCTGGATGCACGCCCGTGGTCTTCACCTCCACAACTGCCAGGGCCCTGCCCTGCAGCGTGGCGGCTGCAGCGAACGTCGCCGTCACCAGCCAGAACGGAAGGCGATGGGTACGCGCAGGCTATTGTCAGCCGATGGCATGCCGCACATTTCATCATGTACCGAGCTGTGCACCAGGAAGAACGGCAGCGCCGGCATTTCCTGCAGCACGTCACGCGCATGTTCTACCGAACGCAGGTTAAGCGTACTGCCCTGGTCGGTAAGAATCGGGTGGGCACGTCCTTCCATCCGCGCTTCGAGCAGATAAATGCCACCTTCTAGGGAGATCAGATTGAGTTCGTCGACGCGCCCGGCTTGGGCGTGGGTGGACAGATCATTCAGGTTCATCAGGCTTGCCTCCGGCCTTAACTATACAAGAACTTATACAAAAGCAATTCTTGTACAATAAAGAAAAAGCTCAAGCCCAGAAAGCAAAACGCCCGTCACGTTCGGACGGGCGGTTGCGAGGCGGCTTCGGATCAGTCGTGCTTGGTGACCTTGTCCAGATAGCCCATGGCGAAGGCCGAGCCAACGAAGGTCAGGTGAATGATCACGTACCATTTCAGGTACTCCAGATCGTAGTTTTTCGCATCCATGAACACCTTGAGCAGGTGGATGGAGGAAATCGCCACGATGGACGCCGCCACTTTCATCTTCAGCGAGCTGGAGTCCATCTTGCCAAGCCAGCTGAGCTTCTCGGTGCCTTCGTGAATATCCAGGCGTGAAACGAAGTTCTCGTAGCCGGACAGCATCACCATCACCAGGAGCCCACCGACCAGCGCCATGTCGATCAGCGACAGGAGTTTGAGAATCACGTCGGCTTCGGCCAGGGAAAAGATCTGCGGCAGGATGTGATAAAGCTCTTGGAAGAACTTGACCGACAAAGCGAGCACAGCGAGAGAAAGACCGAAGTAGATCGGCGCCAGCAACCAGCGCGATGCATACATGGCATTTTCGATGAAGCGTTCCATGGAGGACTCACTGAAGGAGGGGAAAAATCGCGGCGAGTATACCCATCGGATTGCGCCAAAAGAAGCTGCACAAGCACTGTGGATAACCCCAGCACGGCGGCAACGCCCGGATTACCCGAACGCGCCATGATTCGGGCGCTTCAGCTCTGTCCGTCGGTTTCAGGATGGCGCTGGAAGGGCCCGGCAGCGCTGTGCCGCTCACCATTGACCCGGCGTAACTCGGCCTGCAGGTGCAGACGCCAGATCGGCGCTTCAGAGCATTCGACGTAGCCCTGCAGAGCCAGACTATCGGCAATCGCCGCCAGGGCATCCTCGGCGACGGAAGGCCCATAGAACGGACCTTGCGCCTTGATCGCGGAAGGCTGCGCCCCCGACATACCGGCCGCGCAAAGCAGTGTCCAACGTCCGTTGTCTCCTGCCAGTGGCCTGATCACGCATTCGATGCGAGTGACCAGGCCCAGGCATTGACGGGTGAGGCAGAGGCTGCGCGACATGGCGGCGACCCTCGCAGAATCGAGGCTTCAGCCTACACCCCGAGCCGCCGCACTGTGAAGGCCAAAGTTATCCACGCAATCTGTGGATAACTCTGTGCATGAGTAGTGAGCAACAATCAAGATGCACCTGCCCCGGGCGATCCGTGACAATCGTGCAATATTTGCTCAGCCCACAGCGCCTTCACCCTCTCCCTTCTTACGCCGCGGCGCCTTGGCCGGTTTCACAGCAGCCGCCTCGGCTTCGGCCTTCGCCTTGTCCGCGTCAGCCGGCTTGATCTCTTCCTCCAGCCCGATCTCGGCGATATCGCGCAGACGTTCGACCACACGGGCGTTGACGCTGCCTTTGGGGAAGCGGCCCTTTTCATCCGGGTGACCAGCCGCCTCGCCGACCAGCAGGCTCAGGGCCTCGTCGACATGACGTACGGCGTAGACGTTGAACTGGCCGGCACGCACGGCCTGCAGCACGCGCTCGTCGAGCATCAGGTTGGCGACGTTGGAGTGCGGGATGATCACCCCCTGCTCGCCGGTCAGGCCGCGCGCCTCGCACAGACGGAAGAAACCTTCGATCTTCTCGTTGACACCACCGACCGCCTGCACCTCACCGAACTGGTTGATCGAGCCGGTGATGGCGAAGCACTGCTTGAGCGGCGTGCGCGACAACGCCGAGATCAACGTGCAGACCTCACCGAGTGACGCGCTGTCGCCGTCGACGTAACCGTAGGACTGCTCCAGGGCGATGCTGGCGGAAATCTCCAGCGGGAATTCCTGTGCGTAGCGGCTGCCGAGGAAGCCGGTGAGGATCATCACGCCCTTGGAGTGGATGGACTGGCCCAGGCTGACCTCACGCTCGATATCGACGATGCCACTGCCGCCGGGATAGACCGTGGCGGAAATCCGCGCTGGCACGCCAAAAGCCGAGTCGCCGACTTCCAGCACAGTCAGACCGTTGCACTTGCCCACCGCCGCACCCGTGGTGTCGATAAGAATGATGCCGGCCAGCATGTCGTCGATGATCCGCGCCGACACGCGCCCGGTGCGGGTGGCCTTGGCCTTGAGAGCGCGCTCTATGTGACCGACATCGGTGAGGCCTTCTCCAGCGAGCTGGCGAATGAAGTCCGCCTCGCTGACCAACTGGAACAAATCGCCAATACGCGCCGACAGACGTCCCTGATGCTCGGCCAGGCGTGCGCTATAGGTAGCCAGACGCGCCACAGCAGCACCGGTCAGCGGCGCCATACCTTCTTCCGAGGTACGCGTTTTCATCAGTTGCGCGAACTGCTCCAGGCTTTCCTCGGCGAGCGGGATGTCCTCGTCGAAGTCGACCAGGACGCGAAACATCTCCTGAAAGTCGGGATCGGCATCCTGCAGCGCGTAATAGAGCTGACGCGAGCCGATGATGATGACCTTCAGTTGCAGCGGGATGACCTGCGGGTTGAGCGTGACGGCGGCGATGCGGCCGAGATCACCCAGCGGCGACTCCATCTTCAACTGGCGCGAATGCAGCGCACGCTTCAGCGCTTCCCAGACGAAGGGCTCACTCAGCATTTTTTCTGCCTCGACCACCAGATAGCCGCCGTTGGCGCGGTGCAGCGCGCCGGGGCGCAGTTGCCGGTAGCTGGTGTACAGCGCCCCCTGATCGGAGCTGTATTCGATACGGCCGAACAGGTTGTCGTAGGTCGGGTGCGACTCGAACACCACCGGCGCACCGCCGTTGGCATGGTGACCAACCACCAGGCTCGGGCAGTACATCTCCTCCAGCAGCTTGCGCAGTTGCGGGTCGGCCTTGTCGACATCCACCAGTTGCTCGACGGCAGTTTTCAGCAGGTTGACCTGCATGGCCTGGAGATAGGCGCAGACATCGGCATTTTCCGCGTACTTCTCCGACAACGGTGCCAGCAGCGGCTGCAGGGCAACGGTGATGGTCTCTTCATTGAGCTGACGCAGCAGGTTGCTCGACTCACGCTTCCACTGCGGCAGGCTGGCCAGCTCCTCGTTGAGGCGCTCTTCCAGCGTAGCGATATCGGCGTGGAAGCGCTCACGCTCGGCTTCGGGCAGTTGCGCGAACTCGGCTTCGTCCAGCGCCTTGCCGTCGGCCATCGGGGTGAAGGCGATATTGGTGCTGTCGCGGTACAGGGCCACGCCCTTGTCCAGCGACAGCCGCTCGATCACGTCCAGCGCCTGGTCGTAGCGCTTGTTGAAGCCGCGATCGATGGTGCTTTTCTTCTGCTGGTAAGTCGGGGTTTCGAACACCGCCGGGAAGGTGGCCAGCAGGTTGTCGATCAGCAGGTTGATGTCGGCGATGAAATCGCTCGCGGTGCCGGCTGGCAGCTCCAGCGCACGCGGCTCACGCGGTTCGTCGAAGTGGTTGACGTAAACCCGGTCGGCTGGCGTCTCCATGCGCTTGGCTTCAGCCTTGAGGTAACGCTGGACGAAGGAGAAGCGTCCGGTACCGGGCTCGCCCATGACGAACACGTTGTAGCCAGAACGCGGCATGGCCACGCCGAACTGCAGGGCTTCGACAGCGCGAGCCTGGCCCAGTACACCGCGGAAGGGTTCGAGGTCATCGGTACTGCTGAAGTTGAATTGCTCGGGGGCGAAGGGGCGGGTCAGTGAGTCGGGGGCAAGGCGCAAAGCATCGAGGCTACGCTTGGACATTGGCAATCCTTATAGCGGGCGGAAGTTTCCGCAAAACATGGGGCGATTCTGGGCCTGTGGCGCGAAAGGGATCAAGGCTTGATTCAAAAAATGAAGAGCGGCTCAACCGTGATGCGCCGCGCCCTCCCCACAACGGACACCGGCCAGCACTTGTGCAAAATGCCGACGTCGACTGCCTTGACACCAATCGACAGACTGGCCAAAGCTCGGCCATCGCCATGACCAGAAGAACAGCGATCTTGAAACGGATATTCGCCGTCCTTGCCCTGAGCTTCAGCCTTCCCCTGCATGCTGCCACGCTCGAACAACTGGCCAACGATCCTTACTGGATCGCCCTCGGCCACTATGAAACCGGCAAGCTCGGCGGCTGGCGCAGCTATGTCGACGACGACGATTTCTTTCTAGCCGAAGATGGCGACAGCGACCCGGCAGCCGAACTGCATGCGACCCTGAAGGCGCTGTACCAACCTGCCGAGCTGGGCGACCGCCACCCACAGTGCGTCTACCCGGCGCGCACCCGTTGGCTCAAGGCGCAATTGCAACTCGATGACCTGCCCAGCCCCGACTGCGCCGAATATCGAAACTGGTTCGCCGACGTCAATCCACATAGCACGGTACTGGTGTTCCCCGCGGCCTACCTGAATAGCCCGTCATCGATGTTCGGCCACACACTGCTGCGCATTGACCAGGCCGATATCGACAGCCACAACACCGCACTACTCAGCTACGCGCTGAATTTCGGCGCCTTCATCGAAGGTGACGACAACAGCATCCTCTACGCCTGGCGCGGCCTGATGGGCGGCTATCCCGGCCTGTTCGCCCTGGTGCCGTACCGCGAAAAACTCAGCGAATACAACCGCCTGGAAAATCGCGACCTGTGGGAATACCGGCTGAACCTGACGCCGGAAGAAACCGCGCGCATGGTCGAGCACGTCTGGGAACTCAAGCAGATCCGCTTCGACTACTTTTTCTTCGACGAGAACTGCTCCTACCGCCTGCTGGAGCTGCTGGAAATCGCCCGCCCTGGCATCGAGCTGACCGAACATTTCCCGCTGACTGCCATCCCCACCGACACCGTGCGCGCGGTCAAGGATGCCGGGCTGATCGAACGCATCGACTACCGCCCCTCGCGCGAGCGCGAACTGCTGGCCCGCGCTGAACCGCTGGAGCGCGACGAACAGGCCTGGGTCCTGCGCCTGAGCCAAGACCCGACGCAGCTCGACGACAGCGCCTTCCTCGCCCTGCCGGCGGAACGCCGCGCCCTGATCCAGGACGCCGCCTTCCGTCTGGTGCGCTACCACGCCAACGATGAAGAGCTCAGCAGCAACGCCCAGCGCAGCTTCCAGTTGCTCGGTGCGATCAACCGCAATCCGCCGCCACCGCTGGAAGTCGAGCGCCCGCCGCTGCCTGAGGAAGGCCACGAATCACGCACCTGGCAACTGACTGGCGGCAGCCGCGATGATCGCGCCTTTGCCGAGTACGGCCTGCGCATGGCGTACCACGATCTCACCGACAACCTCGACGGCTTCCCGCTCGGCGCGCAGATCGAGATCTTCCAGCTCAAGCTGCGCCAGTACGAGAACAACCACTGGCAGCTGCAACGCCTGGATCTGGCCAACATCCGCTCGCTGACACCACGCAACGCCCTTTTGCAGCCGCTGTCCTGGCAGATCGGCGGCGGTTTGGAGCGGGTGCTAGGCGAAGATGGCGATAACCGACTGGTCGGCCATATCAGCGGTGGTGCCGGCGCCACCTGGCAGTTGCACGACGACCTACTGGGCTTTGCCCTCGGCACCGCACGCCTGGAATACAACGAGGACTTTGCCGCCGTCATCTCTCCGGCAGTCGGACTCAACAGCGGACTGCTCTGGCGCAACCCGCTGGGCAACATGACCCTGGAAGCTGCAGGCGATTACTTCCACAATGGCGAAGTGCGCCGACGTCTATCGCTCAACCAGCAATGGGAAGTTTCGCGCAACCTCGGCCTGCGCCTGAGCGCCCAGCGCGAATTCAGCCAGCTGGCCAGCCCGGTCAATGAAGTGAAACTGGAGCTGCGCTGGTATCACTACTAAAGGGCAGCACGCTGAAGGCGAGCTTCTATACTGAAGCCTCCACCCCCGCTTCAGGAGAGTCATCATGCGTCGCACGCTCATGTTTCTCGCCGCGGCCCTGATCAGCCTGCCGCTGTGGGCCATGCACTGCCCGCAGGACATGGCCAAGATCGATGCACTGTTGCAAAGCGATCCACCGTCCGACCCCGAGGTGCTGGCCAAGGTCAAGGAGCTGCGCGCCGAGGGCGAAGCCCTGCACAAGGCTGGCGATCACACCGAGTCGGTCAAGGTACTCGGCGAAGCCCTGGACCTGCTGTCGGCCAGCGAGTGAAGGCTCAGAAGCCGCTGTAAAGCAGCCCCAGCGCCACCTGCCTGACCTCTTGCAGATCCACCGGTTTGCTCAGGCAGGCTGACGCTCCGCGTGCCCGAGCATCCTCGAACAAGCGGGCGTCGGCCACTGCGCTGATCACCATCACCGGCACATCACGCAGGCGAGGCTCGGCGCGCATGGCGTCGAGCACCTCGAGTCCGCTGCCGTCGGGCAAATCGATATCCAGCAGCACCAGCGCTGGTTCACTGTCCTGCAATTCGGCTAGTGCCCGCTGGCAGGACCCCACTCCCCTGACCTCGGCAAACTCACGCAAGGATGCCTGGAGAATCTTCATACAGGCCGGGTGATCCTCCACGCACAGCACCTGTACCAGACTTTTCACGACCTGCGCCGGCGCCTCGGCTGCCTCGTCAGCCTGTCCATCAGGGCTGGCAGCACTGGGTATGTCAAGCCAGAAACGGCTGCCCACTCCCGGTTCGCTGCGCACGCCGATCTCGCCATTCATCAGCGTGGCCAGTTCGCGACACAGCACCAGGCCGATACCGGTACCGGGAATGTTCGAACTTTCCCGGCCGAGGCGCTGAAACGGCTGGAACAGCTGCGCCTGCTGCTCGCTGGAAAGCCCTGGTCCGGTGTCGTCGACCCACAATCGCACACCGTCGGCACGCACCTCGTAGCCCATGCGAATCATCCCGCGCGGGCTGTTGTACTTGATCGCATTGGACAGCAGGTTGAGCAGAATCTGTCGCACCCGACGTGGGTCGCCCTGCACGAACAAGGGCGGATCGGCCGCCTCCATTACTTGCAGTTGCAGCTGTTTTTGTTGCACTTCGGGCTGCACCAGCTCGGCACACCCTTTGAGCAGGCTGCCGATCTCGATTGGCTGGAATTGCAACTGCTGGCGCCGGCTCTCGATGCTCGACAGGTCGAGGATGTCATCGACCAGCGAGGTGAGATGGCGGCTGGCGCTGACGATCTCACGCGAGTAGTCGGTCTCCAGCTTGGCATCGTGCTTGTCCTGCGCCTCCATTTCGATCAACTGGGCGAAGCCATGAATCGCGTTGAGCGGCGTGCGCAGCTCGTGGCTCATGCTCGATAGGAAACGGCTCTTGGCCTGGCTGGCGGCGAGTGCCTCGAGACTGGCGTGACGCAGGTCATCTTCCACCTGCTTGAGCCGGGTGATATCGACGTGCGTGCCGGCGATTCGCAGCGGCCAGCCGCTCTCGTCACGCAAAAGAACCTTGCCTCGGCTGAGCAACCAGAGGTACTCGCCACGGCAATCGAGATAGCGATACTCAGCGTCGAAATATTCCTCGCCATTATCGGCGAACAACTTGCGCAGATGGCGCAGGCGCTCCAGATCATCTGGATGCACGCGCTGGTTGAATTCGCTCAGCGTCAGATGCCTCGCGCCCAGGCCGAAACGCCGCACGAAGCGCTCGCTGAGCTCGATGGTGAGATCACGCGTATCGATCTGCCAGAGACTTTCAGTGGTGCTCTCCAGCACCAGTTGCAGGATGCTTTGTGCCTCCTGCCGCTCATGCTCACTGGCCTTGAGCTGTTTGCCGGCCTGCTGCACGGCATCAGCCAGGCGGCTGACCTCGGCGATATGGCTGTCCGGTGCGGCGGGCAGATACTTGCCCTGACCGAGGCTGGCGGCCATGTCGACGATGCCATTGATGGGCCTCGACAACTGGTCGCTCAGATGGCGCGAGCGCAGCCACATCAGGGCGAAGAACAACAGGTAGAACCCGGCCAGACCGGCGATCAGCAGATAACCGATCTGCATGTAGCGCTCGGCCAGCTGGTTGGTGTCATGGAAGATCTGCTCCTCGTCCACCACCAGCAACAGGCGCCAGCCGGTCTGCGGAATCTCGCTCCAGGCCACCAACTGCTTGCGGCCACCGAGCATCACCTCTTGCGCGCTGCCATTACCTTCATTCATCGCCTGCAACAGCGACGCCATGCCCTCGCGCTTGGTGAGGTTGAAGTCTTCGGGCTTGAGCACCTCACGGCGCACGGCTTCGTCGTAGGAATATTGGGTCAGCTCACGCAGACCGAAGTCCCGTTCCCCGGCCTTCGGCAACGCCATGATGTTGTGGTCATGACTGACCAGCATCGCGTAGCCCTGCCAGGGCACGTTGAGCTCAGCAATTTCGCCCAGGATCTGGCCGACGGTCACGTCGAGACCGACCACACCTTCGAGAAAATCGTCGCGATACACCGGGGCGATGGCCGACATCATCCAGCCCAGGCCGGCAGGGTCGAGATACACCTCGGTCCACATCACCTTGCGCTGCGGGTTGTGCTTGGCGTCGGCCAGGTAATAGAAGTTGTAATCGGGTATCACCATGTCGTGGGGATACTGCGCGGGCGTATCGAACCAGGGATAGATACGGTTGTAACTGTCCCAGGTATTGAAATACAGCGCCGCCACCAACGGATTGGCCTGCTGGATCGAACGCATCAGCGGATCGAGTTGCGACAGCCGCATGGCCTTGGCGTGATCCTGCTGCGCCAGCGGCGTACTGTTGGCATAAAAGGATGCTGCGCGCCCGTCATCGCTGCGGGTATAGAACACGCCACTGTCCGTGACTGCGTGGCGTTGATGCTCGAGCTCATCGGCCCGGAAGCGCTTATCGAGCAACGCCTCGTACACGGCCTCACGATAAACCTGCACCAGCGACTCGATGGAGCGCAGGCGCCCATCGATGATCTGTCCTTCACGTTGCGCGGCACTGGCCAGATCCTTGACTGCCGTTTCCTGCAAGTGTTCGATCTGCGCATCACGAATCGCCTGATTGCTCAGCAGATACACCGCGATCAGCACCGACTCCACCAGAATCAGCGGTATGAGCGCACTTTGCACAAACGCCCGCCAGATCCACTGACGCAGAGGGTAGCGGCTAGAACTCGGCATTGAGGCTCCTTCCGGGGGCAAGCGCAGACAGACGCAGGGGACATCATAGCGCCCTGCGATGGAATCCGCAGTCGACGCAGAGGAACCTTTGCCGTAGACTGCCGTCTTATTAGTAACCGCGAAGTTTTGGGGCCGATTAGGATTCGACGCCGGTAGCGAAGCTCGAGGTGCATGCCGACTTGGTAACAGAAGTCGTAAATCAACTGTTGCAACTTTCTATAGTTGCCAATGACGAAAACTACGAGGGCTACGCTCTCGCTGCGTAAGCGGCGCGACTAGTCCTTCTGGTAGCTTCGGCTCCAGCGATCACTAGGGGATGCCTGTAAACCTGAAGTGATTGTCATGCAGAACAGGATCGCCGCGTAGTACGTTGTGGACGAAGTGGCTAAAACTTACACAACTCGCCCAATGCACCCTGCCCGTCGGGCGGCTGAGGGTTAACTCAATAGACACGGCTAAGCATGTAGTACCAACAGTGGAGAACTGGCGGACGGGGGTTCAAATCCCCCCGGCTCCACCAAATAAAGCCTGGAACCCGTCTAAAACGCGGGTTTCAGGCACGATTTGATGGCACTGGATTTCACACAGTCCAACTGTGAATCCAAATAGGTATGCCATCATGTCCAAGCGTCAAAGCAAAACCGGTGTTCAGCACCTGGTCTATCAAGCCAAAACTGGCTTCCAGTACTACTTCACCTTCCCGGGCTATATCGGCAATCACCCGCAGCTACCAGCACAAATCCGCTGGTCACTCGGCCATGATGAAGCGCTCGCACGCGATCTCGCCCAATATCTCAACCCGCGTTTCGAAGATCTGATGAGGCGCAGCAGCGCCGACACGATTGAGCTGGATCCTGAGGGCTTTCTGTCAAACCTGGCCATTGTTCACGCCGAAATCAGCCGTTTTACGGAGAGCCACCTGAAAATCTGGGCGCTCCGCCCTGCACCTGCCGTACTGGCTAACTCTGATCTGAGCGCCGGGCATGAGCGCCTGCTGAAAGAGTGCCAAGAGCACATCGTGCTCTATTGCAATGAACCAGGCGGGGAAATCCACTTCGCCTTGTATCCGAGCGAAGCCCTGCGCCAAGCCCTCAAATTCGGTTTCACCCGCTTTGACTGGCCGCTCGGCACTAACGACCCAGTCACCGCCAACGCGGCTGCCGCTTACATCTACAGCGCAATCACAGTGCTGGAAACCACCCCGATGGCTAAGAACATCTTCAAAACCGGGCATCCACTTATCACGATGCTGTCGTTCTACGAGTACCTGTGTTTTGCCCGCCCCGACCAGGGTCGCCATCTGCTGCATATTCCGCCGGGCCTTCCACGCTCCGCGCACAGCGTAATGTTTCACTTCAGCCGGATCTCGGGACAGCTCGACCGCCTAACCCTCTGCCAAAACTTTCAAATTCTTCAGGAAGAAAGCGGGCTCTATACTCTCCTTATTCCGCTGACCGGCGCGCGGCTCAATGGCGTGCCTTGCCACCCCGACAAACTGCGGGTCGAACTGCTGACTAGTTCACCGATCCTCGCGTCGATCCTGCTGCATTTCAGCCTCGGCCAGATCGACAAGATTCTGGTTAAAAGCTTCATCGAAGCCCCTTCAGCGGATGCCTACGAACGCGCCCTGCAAGAAATTCAGGACCTGATCCGGCGCATGCTTGGCCCCATCCCACCTGCAGAGCCCATGTACACCCTCCCCGACATGAGCGCGGCAAACGACGCCGTCACAGCACCCCAGGACGCCGGCACGCTTGCACTGCTGAATGCTCTCGGCAGTGTTTTGTCACCCGCCCAAAACGCAAAGCTACAAGCCTTGTTTGAGGCACCCGCCTCCAACGACCTGCTGATCCAGCCACCACTCACTCATGAGAACTGCCGGCACTTCGGCGCTCTCATCCGGGAGTTCGAAGAGCGCCAGGTACGCGAAGGGGCATGGAAGAATCCGCGCACCCGCATCACCATGCATGCTCGCCTGGAAGGACTTGCAGAGCTAATCGGCGGTCATCGCCCACTCAGCACGCTGACCCGCGCGGACTTCAATGCTTTGCGCGATCAGTTGCGCAGCTACCCCAAAAATCGTCATCGCTTGCGCGCCACTCGCTATCAGCCCCTAAGTCAGATTATTCAGAGCGGCAAGTACGAGCCTTTGAATGCCAGGACAGCGAAGAAGTTTTTCGAGCTGGCACGCGCGCTCATCAGCTATGCGCACGACCAGACGCTGCTGCGTTCGATGCTCGACACCTTGAATACTGGGGATGTTTTGCTGGGGGACGCCTTCTACGCGACCTACTTTTTACTCTGTGAATTGCAGCGCAGAGGTATTGATGGCGTGTTCGAACAATATGGTGCTCGCCGACGGAGTACTGACTTCCGGCGAGGTACGCGTCTTGGCACGCGCGATCACCTAATCACCCTGGAAAAGCCTCGCAAACGGCCCGCCTGGATGAGCCAGGCCAGCTACGAGCAAGCGCCTGATCAGTTGGAGGTCCGGGAGCTGAAAGCGGGAAACAAGATCCTGGTTACGACGCTGGGCTGCGCTCGCGAAACCCCAAAAGCGGCTTTGAAGGCGCTGTTCAAAGACAGGTGGCACGTCGAGCTGGACCTGCGCAATCTCAAGACCACGATGGGATTGGAGATGTTGAGCTGCAAAACGGCCGCCATGGCAGTGAAGGAGCTGTGGGTTTATCTATTGGCGCACAACTTGATCCGGCTGCTCATGGTGCAATCGGCATCAATCGCGGACTGTCTGCCACGCCAGCTGAGCTTCAAGCACACCCTGCAGCTGTGGCTTGCTTGGCGGCAATTTGATGGATCGGATATTGATGAGTGCTTCCATCAGCTTCTGATGCTCATTGCCCAACAACGCGTAGGTGGCCGGTCAGGCCGAATGGAGCCGAGAGCAGTAAAGCGAAGGCAGAAACCCTATCCATTGCTGACCCGAGCCCGCCAAGCGGAGCGCAAGGAAATCAGGAAAAATGGACATCCAAGGAAGGGCGGCCGCGAAAACTGAGTGCAACACCTGACCTTTCCGGTACGGTGCTGCCCCTATGTCCTATTCCGAACTCAGCGTCGAAGAGCGCGCCATCATTCAACTCAGTCAAGCTCAAGGCTTCAGCCTGCGCGGCATTGCTCGCCTGATTGACAGGTCGCCCTCGACCATCAGCCGAGAGCTGAAGCGCAATCGAGGCAGTAGTGGTGCTTACTCGGCCCGCTGCGCCCAGCAACAGATGAACATTCGGCGCCAGGTTTGTCGCCCCAAGCGCAAGCTTGTGCCGGGCAGCGAGCGCTTCGAACTGGTGGCCCACATGCTGCGTAACCGTGTTGCACTCAGCTTCTGCAACCGCCTACCCTTGTCTTACTTTATTTTTTAGGAGCGGTAAAAACCAATGGCCCACGAACATAACCATAACACCGAAGCCATAGGCGATAAGCGTTTAATCGCTGCCATTGGCGTTAATGCTGCGTTAACTCTGGCACAAGTTGTTGGAGGAATACTTTCTGGCAGCTTATCGCTTATAGCTGACGCGCTACATAATTTGAGCGATGCCGCATCACTGGTTATTGCGCTAATCGCGCGTAAGATCGGTCGCAGGCCGCCGGATGCTTTTAAAACCTTCGGCTACCGACGCAGTGAAACCATAGCGGCCTTAATCAACTTGGTCTCGTTGATTATCATCGGTCTCTACCTTATTTACGAGGCTATAGGTCGGTTATATTCCCCTCAGCCTATTGAGGGTTGGACAGTGGTCGTGGTGGCGGGAATAGCCTTGATTGTAGATATCGCCACGGCCTTGCTCACCTACACAATGTCTAAGGACAGCATGAATATAAAGGCGGCATTCCTGCATAATGTATCGGATGCACTAGCCTCCGTCGGCGTTGTTGTCGCCGGGACATTGATTCTTTTGTACGGCTGGTACTGGACGGATACTGTAGTGACATTGATGATTGCTGGTTACGTGCTCTGGCAGGGCTTTAGCATGCTGCCTAAAACCATTCACTTGTTGATGGAGGGCGCACCAGAAGGAGTTTCCATCGCCGATATAATCAACGTCATGGAGCAAGTAGACGATGTTGAGAGTGTTCACCACGTACATGTTTGGGAAATCGCGGAACATACAATTGCATTGGAAGCCCACGTTGTCATAAAGAAGGCTAGTCTGCCTGATATCGAACGAGTGAAGACCGATTTAAAACGAGTACTCCATGAGCAATTCAAAGTCAGCCACTCGACACTTGAAATGGAGCTAGACGGCAGTGTTTGTATCGACACCAGGCAGGCCGACAATCATCGCAGCGAAGCATAAGCCTGCTTTGCTTTTACCGCTGTCACCTGACAGTTAGCTCGATATCAACGGAGCGAATTCGCGTGCGTCACTCGTTGGCGCTATGCCCTTGACCTTAGAAATGCTAACGGCATGTGGCCAAAGTAGCTCGCCACGAGGAGATCAGGCTAGGTCGTGGCACCTTCAGCAGGCTGCCGCGACGAGTAAGCCCCGCCAGTCGCTACCGCCGCCGACGCTCAGAGCCAGCGGCGGACTCGTGCACGGTAGCGGGCGAATGATTCGCCGAACAGTGCTTCCAGCGCCCACTCTTCGGGTGTGATCTGGAAACGGTTCATGTAGGGGTTTGGGGAGCAATGGAACCAAAAACCAACGTAAGCTCTGAATCCCACCGTAAAGGGGCTTTCCGATCTCCAGCTCACCCGCCAGGCATTACTCTCTGATCAGTGCCTCGATGATCGGGCAGATCGTTCCGCCGTCTCCCGCATCACATTGCTGCACCAGTTCGCCTAACAGTTGCTGCATGACGACCAAGTCGGCCATCTTCTGCTCGATCAACGCGAGCTTGCGTGCAGCCCGTGCTCGCGTTTCGGCACAGGCGCACGACTCATCCAGCGTCAGCAGTCCACCGACTTCCGAGAGCGTGAAACCCAGCGCCTGAGCCCGCTTGATGAAACGCAGTCGCTTCACCATGTCCACCGGATAGCGCCGATGGCCACCCAAGGGTTTGGCTGGTTCATCCAGCAGCCCGCGTCGCTGGTAGTAGCGGATCGTCTCGACGTTCACCCCGGCGGCGTCTGCCAGCTTGCCAATGGTCAGCTCTGTGGCCATCACTTTCTCCTTGATTCCGTACTTTGGTACGGAGTTTAGAATAGCACCTAGGCAATCAGGCTCAGGAGATGGGAATGGGGATGCAACTCACCGGGAAAGGCTCGCTGGTCGCGAGTTCGCTGACCGCCATCGGTGCGTCGGTGTGCTGTGTCGGGCCACTGGTGCTGTTGGCACTCGGTGTCGGCGGTACGTGGGTGGGCGCTCTGACCATGATGGAGCCACTACGCCCCCTCTTCATCGGGTTGACTCTACTGTTCCTGGGATTGGCATTCCGCAAGCTCTACCTGGTGCCACAGGTTTGTACGCCAGGTACACCCTGCGCCGATCCGCGCACGCTCGTGCGACAGCGACTCGTGTTCTGGATCGTCAGCGTGCTGCTGCTCGGCCTATTGGCCGTGCCGTGGCTCGCCCCGCTGTTCTACTGAAGGAGATTAACCATGCGCAAACTGCTGATCGCCGTGCTTTTCGCCTTGCCCTTCGTGGCGCTGGCGGCTCCCCCGAAAACCGTCACGCTCGACGTGCAGAACATGACGTGCGGACTCTGTCCGATCACGGTCAAGAAGTCGCTGGAGAAGGTGTCCGGCGTGAGTGACGTCCAGGTCAATTTCGACCAGAAGACGGCGACCGTCACCTACGATCCCGATAAGGCCCAGCCCGAGGCACTGACTGAGGCGACCGCGAACGCGGGATACCCCTCCACAGTGCAGAAGTGAGGTCACGATGAGCGCCATTGTCCTTGAGTCCGTGCTGACTTGCCCGCGCTGCGGCTTCGCCAAGCCGGAAACCATGCCCACGGACGCCTGCCAGTTCTATTACGAGTGCAGCAACTGCAAGGCGCTGCTGCGCCCCAACCCAGGGGATTGCTGCGTTTTCTGTTCGTTCGGCTCGGTGAAGTGCCCGCCGATCCAGCAGCAGCTTGGGTGTTGCTCATAGCGTTTAGGGGGATCACAGGTCGTCGTCTGGATTACGCAGTGGCCGCAGCTCGCCGCGCGCAACTTCTTCCGGTACCGCAAAGGAATACCGCCCGAGCATGTTGATGTGCTCGTAGATCAGCGGCGATAGCCGGGCCAAATCCTCTTCCAGCACTGGATAGCCGTGCTGCTTGAGCCGTTCCACGGCCGCCGTCATGTAGAGGGTGTTCCACAGCACGATGATGTTCACCACCAGGCCCAGAGCACCGAGCTGGTCTTCCTGGCCTTCGCGGTAGCGCTGGCGGAGCTCGCCGCGTTTGCCGTGGAACACGGCGCGGGCCAGGCTGTGCCGGCCTTCGCCTCGGTTCAACTGGGTCAGGGTGGCGCGGCGCTTGGACTCGTCGTCGATATAGGTCAACGTGTGCAGAGTCTTTTCGATCCGCCCGAATTCGGCCAGCGCCTGGGCCAGCCGGGTGGGTCTATCTCCCGTTTGCAGCGTGCGCATGATGCCAGTCGCCGGCACCCGGCCGAGTTTGAGCGAGCCGGCCAGGCGCAGCAGGTCGTCCCAGTGCTCGGCGATCAGGTCGAGTTTGACCGACTGGCGGGCCAGCCCGTTGAGCTTGCCGTAGTCCGCGTCCGGGCGAGTGCGCCAGAAGCGGGTACCGCCGACATCGGCCAGCCGCGGACTGAAGTGGTAGCCAAGTAGGCGGAAGAGCCCGAACACCACATCGCTGTAGGCCCCGGTGTCGGTCATGATTTGCGTCGGCTGCAACTCGGTCTGCTGTTCCAGCACGACCGCCAGCAACACCAGGCTGTCGCGCAGCGTGCCGGGCACGGTGATGGCGTTGAGGCCGGAGAATTGGTCGGAAATCAGGTTGTACCAGGTGACACCCCGGCCGGTGCCGAAATACTTCGGATTGGGGCCGGCATGCACGGTGCGCACCGGTACGACGAAGCGCATGCCATCGGCGGAGGCGACCTCGCCGCCACCCCAGACTTGGGCCAGTTCCAGTTGGCTTTGCGCTCCGACCAGGATGGCGTTAGCCGCTGACAGGGTGTCGTCGCGGATATAATTCTGGCTGACCCAGGACAGCCGGTCACGGCGCAGCGCCGGGTTGTCGGTGCGGATCAAGGGCTCCAGGCCGGTGTTGCAGGCCCCGCCCAACAGCACCGCGCAGAGGCTGGTGACCAGGTTGTCGGCGCGTGCATTGCGTTCGGAGACATGGGTGAAGGCCTCGGAAAAGCCAGTGCGGGCGGCGATTTCCAAGAGGATTTCCGGCAGATCGACACGCGGCATCAGGTCAGACACGGCCGCCCGCAGTTGCAGCAACGAGCAGGGCTCGTCCAGCTTGTCCAGCGCCCCGAGCGACAGTTCGGTCTTGCCCTCGGTGTTCTCGCTCAGTTGAATCGCCGGGTTGTCGGGCAGGCGCGCGGCTACTGCCAGCCAGGTTGCATCCAGCTCGACGGACAAGGCGTCCAGGGTGGTTTTGGCGTCGATGGTCAGGCCCAGTGACCGGCAGATGATCGGTCGCGCCGCCAGCCATTCGGCACCGTCGAGCAGGCCAAGGCGCGGGTCGGCATAGCGCCAACTGGGCGAGACGAAGACATCGCGGCGGCGCAGGGCCGTGCGCAGCGCATCGAGCGTGCAGAACACATAGGCACCCATGTCGAGGGAGCCATCTTCGCGGGTGATGTGCTTCTGCCAAGCCTTGGCCACGATCTCCTGCGGCGCGTCATCCTCTGGCTTCCGGCGCGGCAGGTTCAGTTGCAGCCACTCCAGACTAGCCGCCACGCCCTTGCCGGCCGGGCTGAAGCCGAAGCGGATGTGCTTGAGCAGGTCGGGCAGGAAGCGGCGCACGCTGCGGTAGCGCGCTTCCAATGCAAGAAAATAGACGTCATCTACCGGGCGGATCAGCGCGTTGACCTCTTCCAGGGCCTTTTCCAGGGTGGTCCTCGGCAGGTCGTTGAACAGCCGGGCGCGCACGTTGTCATCGCTGATCGAGCTGTCCAGCACGACCTTGCACGCGGCGGCGAGCGTCGCGGCCGACCGATCCAGGTCTTTCAGGCTGCGCATGCGGGCTTTCTTGTCGGCCTTCTCCGCGTTGCTGAACAGGTCGCGCAGCAAGGCCTCCAGGACTTCCAGTGCGTCGTCGTGCGCAGTCGCCTCCAGGCAGAGTGCGAAGGCCACCAGTGTCGCCATCCGCCGCGACGCCGGCAGCCGATTAATCGCGGTGACCTTGGCCGTGTTGGCGAAGCGGGCCAGGGCGGCGATACGGCTGGGAGGGATGTGCGCCGCCGCCGGCAAGGTGATGCCGATGCCGCGCACGTCATCGAGCCGGCGCAGTGCCCGAATCAACGCGGGGCCACTGACCATGACCGGGCCGGAGCGCAATTGATCCAGCCGGGAGCTGCGGTTGCCTTCGGCCACCGTCAGCAAGTCTTGCAGTTGCAATCGCTGTTCCTCAGTCACGCTGCGGCCCAGCGTAAACCAGAGGCGTTCTTCGACCCGACTGCGCAACTGGGCGATAAAGCGCTCTAGTTGAGACACACCAGGCAGGAGGACTTTCTGTGTGAACAGCCACGAGGTGGCTCGCTCAAACAGCACTCCCGGCCGGTCGGTGCCCGTCCAGCAGAGGGCATACAGCCAGCGGCTCAAGCGAAAGCCGATGCCCGGATCGGTGAAATGACGATAGCCAAAGCGGTTCTGAATATCGGTGGCATGTATCCAGCGGCGATGATCGCTATAGCGCTGGAGGCAGTCGGGGTCTGGAATCGCCAGTTGTCGGCAAAGCACCTGCAGGACTTCCACCGGCACGGCGGCGGGCTTGTCCGGCAGAACGCCAACGAAGCGGACGGTGGTCAGCAGAACGGCATAACCCAGACGGTTATGGTTACCCCGCAGCACCTGGATGGCTTCACGGTCTTCATCGCTCAGGTGGAAGTAACGTTCCAGCTCTTCACGGCTGGGCGAATCAACATAGCGGCCAAAACCGTCGCGTTGCTCTTGAGTCAGAAAACCGACCGGCATTGATCACAGCACCTCGACGCAGAACACGGCGGGCGTGACGATCCGCGTGCGTTCGATGTGCCCGCGTTGCAGCAGGCCGGCGCGGCGATCACCGGTTACCAGGTAGTCCGCATCGCCCGCCAAGGCCATGGCCAGCAAAAACGAGTCATCCGGATCATCGGCTTCGACCTCGATGGTCAGGCGCTCCAGTACCACAGCCCGTTGCAGGTTATTGATCATGGCGCCCACCTTGGCGGGCTGTAGGATGGCCTGAAGCTTGGGATAGCGGCTGGCTCGACGAATTTCATCGAGTTGCATCCGCGAGGTCACCACCTCGAAACGCGCCGCCCGCCAGGCACGGTAGATCGCATCGGGCGCGCCATGTGGCGAGATCAGGGCGCTGAACAGGATGTTGGTATCCAACACGACCCGCATCAGCGCTTACGTGCCCAGTCGAGCGCTTCGTCAACCGCGTTGGTCAATTCTGCCTCACTCAGATGGGCGTTAGCGGCCTTGGCCTGCTCAGCGCTCAGCTCCAGGATGTGTGCCCGTACCGCTTCTTCGATGAAGCGCGACAGGTCGCCCTTACGGCCGCCGCCCTGGCTGGCCAGAAACATCCGAAGCGACTGGTCGGTGTCGGCCGAGACGGCGACATTCCAGCGAATGGTATTCATAGCGTTCTCCGCTAATAGGTGTTTGTGTGTTTATACGCCAATCACAAAGGGCGATGCAATGGTTCGACAAAACGAAGGTTTTGCCGAACTCTATCGAGGAATGGCTCGGTTCGTTAAGCTCCCCGCGCTACGGTTCAAATAACTGGTACGCTTAATCAAAGTTCAACTATTACTAACGTAGTCGAGTAAACAGTACTTTTGATGAAGATCGGTTATGCGCGAGTGAGCACTCGGGATCAGAAAGCCGACCTACAAGTCGATGCCCTGAAACAGGCCGGGTGCGAACGCATCTACCAAGACATCGCCAGCGGCGCGAAAAGCGCCCGGCCGGAGTTGGACAAACTGCTGGCCAACGTGCGGCCGGGTGATGCCGTGGTGATCTGGAAGCTGGATCGCCTTGGGCGTTCCCTCAAGCACCTGGTCGAGTTGGTCGGCGAGCTGGCAGAGCGCAAGGTCGGCTTACAGAGCCTGAATGACCCCATCGACACCACCCACGCCCAAGGCCGCCTGGTGTTCAACCTGTTCGCCTCGCTGGCGGAGTTCGAGCGCGAGCTGATCCGCGAGCGGACTCAGGCGGGTCTGTCGGCCGCACGGGCGCGTGGCCGGATCGGTGGCCGTCCCAAGGGCCTGCCAGCCAAGGCTGAGGCCACCGCCATGGCGGCCGAAACCCTCTACCGCGAAGGTCGCCTGAGCGTCAGCGCGATCGGCGAGAAGCTGCACATCTCCAAGAGCACGCTGTACAGCTACCTGCGCCACCGTGGTGTCGAGATCGGCGCGTACCAGAAGAGCGCCAGGTCACGCGACCAGCAGCCTTCGGCCGCGTCGCCGGCAGAGCCGCCCGCCGCCGAGCGGGTGGCCACCGTCACCCTGCGCCTCGCGGTGGTGAATAACAGCAAGTTCGTGCGCGGCCGGAAGCGGGCCACGGAGAACATTGAGCGCTACTGCCTGGAGCCCTATGGCATGAAGCGGCTGGATGCCGGCCACTATGAGTTGACCATTCCGTATCGGAGCGACGATGAGCTGGACAAGAGCGTGCATGACCTGCTGACCGAGATCAGCCAGGAGGCCGACATGCGCAACTGTTTTGTCGAGATGGGCGCCTGGGAAGAAGACACCGAAAAGCGTTGGTAGGGCTTACGTTGGTTTTTGGTTCCATTGCTCCCCAAACCCCTTTTTCAACAGAATCGGCCAGAAGGAGACGTTCAGATACGCCTACCTCCTGAAACACCCTAGAGTGCTTTGTAGCATCACTTGGGTGGGTGCTCGTGATCGCAAGCGGTCAACTGGTCGACCAGCGCTTTCAGTTCGCCGAGGTGGTTCTCATAGAGGCCGCGCGGCGATGATTTGTGCTGGTTGCACAGGAACGCAGCAGCACCGGTAGCAATGCCGTGCTGCGATCCGTTGCCCATGGTTTTGGTTGATGAGCCAGCGACGTGGGTGACGCTGATGTGCTTACCAGCCATCAGCAGGTTGTCGATGTTGGCGGAGTACAGGCAGCGGTATGGGATCCCATAGGCCTGTTTGTCGCGCATGTCCCAGATCCAATCCTTTAGGCGGAAGTCGTACTTACCTTCGCCTGGCTCCCACGCACAGTGGATGCAGAAGGCCCCATCGTTGGGCACCAACGCATCGGGGAAACTGGTGTGGTTGCGGATGTCATTTTCCGACAGCACATAGTCGCCGCGATAGCGCCGGAACTCGCCCTGCGCCGCGACAAAGGCCATCCATTCGAACTCCAGGTTGGCATAGTTTTCCGGTTCGAGTTTTTTGACGTTCGAGAACGTGCCGTAGAGCGCACGCATCAGGTAGTCGCGAATCAACTCACCATTGGTGTATGGGTCGAGCCATTGGCCGTATTCCCAGAAGTGAGTGGCAGGAAACACGTCGGCTTTGCTGCCGAATCTGAACTCAGGTGTGCTCGGATTGGCCCCTGCCTGTGGCCCAGGAGCATTTTCGACGCCGGCCTCCAGTAATTGACCGCTCAGGTTGGCGTAGTCCTTGGATACTTCGGTTGCCCATGGCACCTCGGGAAATGAAACCGGGTGTTCTGCCATGCGAGTGCGGAAGAACAGCGTATTGCCGTGGTGCATGTCATCGCCCACTTCCGGCGCATAAGGCTCGTTGAACTCAGCGCGAGCCTCCCGCCCGAACAACGTTTCGGCACCGGCAAGCACGCCAATAATGGCCGTGCCACTGGCGTCGATGAACACCGAGCCGGTAATGCGGCGCTCGTGGCCGCCACGTGCCTGAATCGCCTGAACCGCAGTGATTTTAGAGTCCTGCTTTTCGACGCTGATGATGCGGTGTCCGAGAAAAACCTTGGCGGTTGGTTCAGCCTCCAGCAGTGATAGTGCAGCCAGATCACCGTTCGCTGAACGCTGGGCCAGCTCGTTGAGCAGAGCGCCCTGTGAGCCTCTCGGCATCAGACCGATTTCATTGCTGGCATTGCCACCAAGCACCGGACGGTCATGGATCAAAGCGACGCTCTGCCCCAAACGAGCAGCGGTCAACGCAGCAGCGCATCCCGAGATACCTCCGCCGACCACAACCACATCGTAATGGCCGGCATCGAGCGGCTTATCTGGCAGGCCGCGTAGTGCTTTACGCCAGGCTTGGCTGGTGGCATTCACCTCATTGGGTGGGGCTACGTCATCGGTTGACAGGTAGATTGCATCGCAGCGGCCATCGAAGCCGGTCAGATCATGAAGCACCACGGTAGTGGCGCCTGGTTCCAGCGAAATCTTGCCCGCTGGCTGCCACGACCAATCCTCGCTATTCGCACCAAATACCGTGTCGAGAACCACTCCATTAATCGATACGGTGAAGCGCCCAGGATGATGCGATGGCACCCAGTCCTTCGCTCGCACCCAGACGTGGTACGCACCTTGGCGCTCAAGATTAATCGTTGTAGAGGCATCGCTAACAGGGCGCCCCAGGCCGTGGGCAAGCAGATAGGGCGACCCCATGACGGTCTCGAATTGGGAGTCGAGAACCCAGCCCCCATAGCTATCAAAATCCTCGGCCTCGATCAGGATGTTTGCTGGAGACTCGCTCATGTTGGCTGGGTTGATCACTTCTCTTACTCCATTACTTGTACAGAATCACCGCTGTGGCTTGGTTCGACTCAACGCACGCCCGCTAGGCGTAATGCCGCTGGGGTGTAATCGCTTTCCGAGGAGGTGTAACTGAAGTCGTAGGCCTGCTTCTCTTCGTTCTTCATCCCCATCGCCAGATACCGGCCAGCTTGCAGGTCAGCAATGGTTTCCAGGGTGTACCAGGGCACTTGCGTGTTGTAGTAGAACTGGGAGTGGGCCTCCGCTATTTGCACAGTGGTTTTGTTCATGCGCTTTCTCAGAATTGTTGTTTTTGTTTTCCGAATCGGCAGCGGTTTGCACTGGCGTTGAGTGCGACTGAGCCGTTGCCGATCAACCCTAAGTGGCTCCTTCAGGGCGTACTGATCCACAGCCCCTGCAATGCAGGAGCTGTCCATTCTCACCTGGTAAGGAAATGCTCTATTTGGCTGGAGCGGGCTTGGCGGCCTCGACCATTGCTGCGACTTCACTGTCCTTGAACTCAACCGCTTCAAGGATCTTGCGGAACAGACGTGGCAGGTGTGCGACGAAGGAGTTTTCCTTGGGCACGAACATCATGTCGGAGCGGTTCTCGATGCCCTTCACGATGCTCTTCACCACATCTTCCAGGGCCACCATTTTGAAGAGTCCTGAATTGTTTCCTTTCCAGATCTTGCTGCCCGCAGCGCTCTTGAAGGTCTGATCCATTAGCGGTGTATGGAAGAACGTGGGATGCACGCTACCGACGCCGACACCCGTGTGGCGAAGCTCCAGGCGAATGCTGTTGCACATGGCCCATACGCCGGCCTTGCTTGAGGTATACGAGGCCTGCAACGGTGAATGGCTGAAAGCAGCCAATGACGAGATCGCCATCAGGTAGCCCTGACGCTTCTGCACATGACCTACGGCGGCACGGAAGGTGCGCCATACCCCGAGTAGGTTCACGTCGATCACCCGCTCGAAGACCTTGGGATCACCCGTCACCAGGGGCTCGAATGCAGTAATGCCGGCATTCGCAATCACCACATCGATGCCGCCAAAGTGCGCTGCTGCTTCTTCCATTGCAGTGTCGATGCTTTCCATCGAGCAGACATTCACCTGCCAGGCGCGGGTGTTGGCGCCGAGGGCTGTTGCTTGAGCCTCAACCGCCGCACCATCCATGTCGAATAATGCGAGCTTGGCACCTTTGTCGAGCAGTGCCTGGCAAACGGCTGAGCCCAGCCCACCTGTCGAACCGGTGATCGCAATAACGCGCCCATCAAGATTGTAAAAAGCCATTATTGGATCCTCAGTTCAGGGGAACGGTGCGTTGGAGAAAGTCGATTTGGTCGCCGATGGTTCTCTCGAAGGAGTCGCCGAGATAGATATCGAAATGCCCCTCCTTGTAGATCTTGATCTGGCCACGGGGAGCACGACGGGCATGGCGAAGGGTGGCTTTTGCCGGAGCTACCGTGTCGGTTTCACAGACGCAGAAAAGCGTCGGGCAATTCAGCTGCGGTGTTTTCCGACCAGGGAAGTAGGTAAGGATTTGCAGTGCGATGCGGGCAGCGACGTAGTTGGGGAACTGCTTGGCTGCGGCATCAGGAACCAGCTGGAGATAGCCCTGTTCGCAGTCTGCCGCCGACATCATTGCGGTTGAGCCAGGCTTGCCCGCCAGGGCAATCGTTACTGGCGCAGCACCAAACCAGGAACCCAGTTTGTCTGTCAGGGCGCGGATGGTGACCTTGATCGAGGTCAGGGGCGGGACAGCCATGCTGGAGGCCATGCCGTCGGTGAAGGGGCACTGGGAGATCACCGCAGCGACTCTCTGATCATCGGCGGCAGTCGCGATGACATGACCTCCACTGAAGGATGTGCCCCAGAGGACGACTTTGTCTGTATCCACATCAGTGCGCGTCCGTGCGAAGGCGATGGCAGCCTTCCAATCCTGCAACTGCTTGTTCACATCCAGCAGCTGACGCGGTTCACCCTCGCTATCACCAAAATGCCGGTAATCAAAAACCAGACAGGCATAGCCGAGGTCTCTAAAGCGCTCGGCATAGGCACCGAGTCGCATCACACGCGTGCTCCCCAGGCCATGAGCCATGACGATGACTGGAGCAGGTTTCTTGGTTTTCGGCAGATAGAGCCAAGCCTTACAGCGGCTGCCCTCAGCCAGGAACTCAACATCGAGACGGTTCATGGTCATGATCCTGGAGTCGTGTATTGAAATTGTTTTAACTCAAACGTTGGAGTCCATTACAACGTTGGACATGACTCTATCCGTTGAGTGTGATACCGTCAACCGTCATGACGACCGTGAATTTGACCCGCACCCAACGCCGCGCAGCTGACATGCGCCAGAACCTGGTAGAGATCGCCGAGACCTTGCTGATTGAGGGAGGGATGGCGGCTGTAACAGCCGATGAGGTTGCACGTCGGGCCGACGTGTCCCTGCAAACGGTCTACAACCGCGTGGGTGGGAAGCCAGCGCTGCTTATCGCTATTGCCGAGCGCTCGATGGAAGAGAACCGTGCCTACGTCGACAAGGCGTATGACGGTAAGGGGACGCCTGAAGAGCGGGGGCTGCGCATATTCAATGCTTACGTCAGCTTCGCAATGGAGCGCCCCCACCAATTCCGCATCCTGGCCAACCCCCCGGAAGACCCTGAAGCAATCTCTCGCATTGGCGCTATGGCGCGGGAGCAGATCGCGCACATGGCGGCGATCATCCGTGACGGAATTGCAGAGGGGTGGATCGATCCGGAAATGGATCCTGACAGCACTGCGAACGCAGTCTGGTCGATGATGAATGGCGTGCTGACGTTGGCGTTGCGGGATGACGCATTGCGGTCGGAGTCAGTCAGTCGCGAGGCTCTTGTGCAGTCAGCACTGACAATCATCCAGTCTGGCTTGAGAAGTCGCCGCCTTTAGCAATTTCTGCTGCTGAATGTGCAATAGAGCGCGGCGAGCTGCCTCTCTCAACGAATCCACGCCAATTCCTCAAGCTGGCTTCATCCCCCTTGTTCTTTCGTGGGGTTCTAATAGGGGAGCCATTCTCGAAGGCCGAGATCATTGATGTTGCCCGTCGCACCATTCTAGCGTTCAAGCACCCATGAGCAGGAACGGCTGCTTCTGGCCGTTAGCAGCAGCTCTTGAAGCGACGCAGTCAACCGCAATCAGACAATGTTGGATTGCTATGACGAGGCGCCATCAGCTCGTTGCTTGAGTTTCAGGCAGATGTTTTCCTCTCCCGCCTCAACTGACAGTTCATCACCCAGCCCCCATCCGAGCTGCTCAAGTAGCTCGGATGGAAGCTCAACGATGACGTCTCCGCTGCCATCCCCAGGGTCTTGGCATACAACTCGCCAGCTCTCAGATGTAGTAGTCATAGATTCGCCCTCACGCAGTAGGCACAGTATGGCAGCTTCATCTCGGGCAGATCCGCTTCGTACGGTGGGGCAGCATTTGGCCGTTCTCGTCCTGTTGCTCACGGCAGCTTTGAGTCAATTTCTGCTCTTCACTGAAGCTCATCGCCTTTCCGTCAGTTGATCCTGCGCCCACCAACACGGACAATCCTGTACAAAAATACAGTGATCGCTACCATGTCTGCGCTACTACCGCCCGAGCTCTACTACCTCAGCAATTTTCGCACGGCACTCGCCTGGGTAGGTGAACGCTATGCCGACCTGCTTTCAGATGAAGAGCGCGCCTTTCTCGACACCTTCAACACCCTTGCCTGGCCATCCCAGGCCTTGCTGGTGCGCATGGTCATGCGCAAGGGCTGTCATTTTCGCCTGAGCAAGCTCGTCTATCCGGAAATCGGCGACTGCTTGACGGCAGCCGGTCCACTGCTTGAACAGGGCTGGGTCACCGAGCAGGCGCTGCTGACAGTTGATGAGATTGCCGAGCTGCTGCGCAAGGACGAGCTGCTGGCCCATCTGCCAGTCACCGACCGCCGCGCCTCACAGAAAAAGGCCGAGCTGCTCGAACAACTGCGCAGCACGGAGTTACCTGCCCAGCCCTTCAGGGACTGGTGCCCTAGGCTGGATGATCAGTTGCTGAGCCTGATGGTGGGTGATCTGTGTGACCGTCTGCGCCTGATGTTCTTCGGCAATCTGGCCCAGGACTGGTCCGAGTTCGTGCTGGCGGATCTGGGTATCTACCGTTATGAATCAGTGGACATAAGCCCAGAGTCACGGGGTTTTCAGTGCCGCCAGGACCTTGAGGATTACCTGCACCTGCGCCAGTTACGCGTCAGCGTTGAGCAAGGCGCGGATCTGGCGGACATTGCGCCGCCGTTGCTGGCGTTCAGCTCAAGCAACCCCTACCTGTGCAGTCGCCAGTCGCGCCTGCTGTTTCAGATCGCTCAGCAACTGGAGAAAAGCGGTGAGTTGGAGCAGGCCCTGCTGCTTTATCAGCAGAGCGCACATGGCGAAGCCCGCTGGCGGCAGATTCGCGTGCTGGAACAACTGGGGCGCGACAGCGAGGCCCATGATAAGGCCCTGGCCTTTAGCCAAGCCCCAGGCAGTGATGAGGAAAGTCAGCGCCTGGAACGGGCCCTCACCCGCCTGCGCCGCAAGCTCGGCCTGCCGATAGTGAAGCGCTCCAAGGCAGCAGGCGAAAGCCGTATCGATTTGGTGTTGCCCATGCCAGAGCATGGCAGTGTTGAAATCGCCGTGCGTGATCATCTGCACCACGACGACGCTCCGGTGCATTACGTGGAAAACACCCTGCTCTGCAGCCTGTTCGGCTTACTGTGCTGGGAAGCCATTTTCGCGCCGCTTCCGGGGGCGTTTTTTCACCCGTTCCACAGCGGCCCGGTGGACCTGCACAGCCCGGACTTTTATGCCCGGCGCCAGCCTCTGTTCGAGCGCTGTCTGCAGCAGCTGGAACAGCCCAGCTATGAGCAATTGATCAAGGCTCGGTATCAGGAAAAGTTCGGCCTGCAGTCACCCTTCGTCTTTTGGGGCATGCTCGATGAGGCGCGCCTGGACCTGGCCCTGCAGTGCATTCCCGCCGCCCATCTGCACGCCTGTTTTTCCCGCCTGCTGCGTGACCTGAAAGCCAACCGCGCCGGCATGCCGGATCTGATCCAGTTTTACCCGCAGGAACGGCGTTACCGGATGATTGAGGTCAAAGGCCCCGGTGACCGTCTACAGGACAACCAGAAACGCTGGCTCAGTTTCGCAGCTCAGAACGGCATTGCTGTTGAAGTGTGCTACGTGAGCTGGGCCGAGGTATGAGTTACCGAGTTGCGGTGCGGGCCCTGTGCGAGTTCACCGCCAAGCAAGGTGACCTGGATCTGCGCTTCACCCCTTCCCCCACCGCGCAGGAAGGCATGGCCGGGCATCAGACTGTGGTCGGTCGACGGGGTGAGGGGTATATCGCCGAGTTGCCCCTGAGTGGCAGCTACCCGGGCCTGCTGGTCAGCGGCCGAGCCGACGGCTATGACCCCGAGGAACGTCGCCTGGAGGAGATCAAAACCCACCGCGGCGATATCAGCCGCATCCCGGCCAATCACCGGCTGCTGCACTGGGCGCAGGTCAAGGTCTATGGCTGGCTGCTTTGCCAGCAGCTTGAGCTGGAAGAGTTGGAGCTGGCTGTGGTGTATTTCGACGTCATGAGTCACGCCGAGCACGCCTTCAGCGACCACTTCACAGCCGCTGAACTGGAAGACTTCTTCAATCAGCAGTGCCAACAGTTTCTGCGCTGGGCCGAACAGGAGGAGGCGCACCGCATCAAGCGTGACGCGCACCTGCAGAGCATCAGCTTTCCCTACCCAACCTTTCGCCATGGCCAACGCCAACTGGCCGAAGCTGTCTACCGCAGCGCCCGCGATGGCCATACGCTGATGGCCCAGGCCACCACCGGCATTGGCAAAACCCTGGGCACCCTGTTCCCGCAGCTCAAGGCCATGCCCGGGCAGCAACTGGATCGCCTGTTCTTTCTCACTGCTAAAACCCCAGGGCGGCGCCTGGCTCTGGATGCCCTGCACAGCCTGCGTGAAGCCGATCAACAGATTCCACTGCGGGTGCTGGAGCATGTGGCCCGCGACAAAGCCTGCGAGCATCCGGATAAAAGCTGCCACGGCCAATCCTGCCCCCTTGCCAAAGGCTTCTATGACCGCCTGCCGGCGGCCCGTCTGGCAGCGCTGGAACAGGCCTGGTTGCCGCAGGCCCAGGTGCGACGCATCGCCCTGGAACATCAGATCTGCCCCTACTACCTGAGCCAGGAACTGTGCCGCTGGGCCGATGTGGTGGTGGGTGACTACAACTACTACTTCGACATCAACGCCCTGCTCTATGGCCTGACCCTGCTCAACGATTGGCGCATCGCAGTGCTGGTGGATGAGGCACACAACCTGGTCGACCGCGCGCGCAGCATGTACACCGCCGAGCTTGATCAGGGGCTGTTTCATGCTCTGTGCAATACGGCGCCGGGTAGTATTCGCAGCGCCCTGCAACGGGTTGGCCGGCACTGGGAGCAGCTCAATCGGGTGCAGGAGCAGGATTACCAGATCTACCCCAGCGTGCCTGATCTGTTTGTCGCCGCGCTGCAGAAAGCCGTCACTGCCATCACCGATCACCTCAGCGAGCAACCCGATGGCCATGAGCGCAGCCTGCTGCAGTTCTACCTGGATGCCATGCTGTTCTGCCGCTTGAGCGAGGTGTACGGGCCACACTCGCTGTTCGATATCACCCGCCAGCAAAACAACATGCTCAGCCTGGATACCACTCTGTGCCTGCGCAATGTGGTGCCGGCGCCTTTTCTGGCCGACCGTTTCAGCGATGCGCACACCACCACGCTGTTCTCCGCCACCTTGCGCCCGGCCAACTATTACCGTGACCTGCTGGGTTTACCGGAAGAAGCCCAATGGATCGATGTGGCCTCACCCTTTGCCGCCGAGCAACTGAGCGTACGGGTGCTGCGCAACCTCTCCACCCGTTACCAGCATCGCGAATCCAGCCTGGCACCGATCTGCCGCTTGATGGCCGAGCAGTACCGGCGCGAGCCCGGAAACTACCTGGCGTTTTTCAGCAGCTATGCGTATCTGCAACAGGTGCAGGATTTGTTCAGATCGCTGCACCCGGATATTCCCACCAGTGTGCAGACCCGCAGCATGAGCGAAGGTGAACGCCAGACCTTTCTCGACAATTTCACCCTGCATTCCGAGGGCATCGGCTTTGCTGTGCTGGGTGGGGCATTTGGTGAGGGGATAGACCTGCCAGGCAAGCGCCTGATCGGCGCCTTTATCGCCACCCTGGGCCTGCCCCAGGTCAACGAGGTCAATGAAGAAGTCAAAGCGCGTATGCAGCAGATGTTCGGCGAGGCCAATGGCTACGACTACGCCTACCTCTACCCGGGCCTGCAGAAAGTGGTGCAGGCCTCAGGCCGGGTGATCCGCACGGTCGATGACCGGGGTGTGGTGTATCTGCTGGATGACCGCTTCGGCCAGGCCAAGATCAGGGACTTGCTACCCACATGGTGGAAGGTCGACACCTACCGCCTGTAAGACCTGGCAATCCAGGCGAGGTCAAATCGATCAGACTGCACGGCCGCCATAGGCCAGCCTTGCCAACCCGACCATCACCAGGCCTGTGGCCAGCACGGTCAAATACTCACTCATCGAACTCAGCATGATCATCATGGTGAACGCTCCTCGGTTGTGATGTGTCGACCATAGGCCGGATCGCCAGATGAGGCGACACGTAAACTTTTCGACTGTAAAGAATTCGGGCATACCCAGCGCTGCGCCGACAGACGCTGCTTGTTAGATCCAGGCCTCACAGATTACTGTATATAAATACAGCAATCTGGTTATTCTTCATGAGCAATGCCCTGATCCTTTTTCCCCTTCAAGCAAGCGCCATTTGCCTACCGTACTTTGACGCGCGTATTCCGGCAGGCTTCCCTAGCCCAGCGCTGGATCACATGGAGCACAAGCTCTCTCTAGACGAGCTGCTCGACATCAACGCACCCCACACTTACGTGGTTCAAGTCTGTGGCGACAGCATGACCGGGGCCGGAATTTTCGATGGCGACTATCTAATCGTCAGCCGAGCACTTGAAGCCAAGCCAGGCGATATCGTGGTGGCCTGTCTAAACGGTGAAGTGTTCGTCAAGCGTCTGAACAAAGCCCATGGTGGGTATGTGCTGCAATCCGAGCATGCTGACTATCCACCCCGCTATGTCCTGGAAAATGACGAATTGATGATCTGGGGCGTTGTGACCCATAGCCTTCGCGATCACCGCGCCCATGCCTGAGCCTGTATTTGCTTTGATCGACTGCAACAGCTTCTATGCAAGCTGTGAGCGTGTGTTTAGGCCTGACTTGCAGCGCACACCCATCGTGGTGCTGAGCAACAACGACGGTTGCGTGATTGCCCGCTCTGCCGATGCCAAACCATTCGTAAAAATGGGCGCCCTCTTCCATGAGATCAGAGGCGACCTCAAGCGCCATGGCATCGTGGCTTTCAGCAGCAACTATGCCCTCTATGGTGATATGAGCGAACGCGTCATGAGCATCATCGAGGCGCGTCTGCCTGCAGTGGAGGTGTACAGCATCGATGAAGCCTTTGCCGAGCTGAGTGGTATGTCGGAACCACTGGAGTCATTGGCTCGTTCACTGCAATACGAGGTCAAACTGAAGACTGGTATTCCGGTCGGTATTGGCATCGCCCACACAAAAACCTTGAGCAAGCTGGCTAACCATGCGGCCAAGCGATGGCAAAAACAAACCGGTGGCGTGGTCGACCTACGTGACCCTGTGCGCCGCGACAAGCTGCTTAAGGTCATGCCCGTAGAGGAGGTCTGGGGCGTTGGCAGACGCATGCAGGTTCACCTCAATGCCCTGGGCATCAAAACCGCCTGGGATCTGGCGACTCACGACGCGTGGGAACTGCGCAAGCGCTTCAACGTGGTCATCGAGAAAACCGCACGCGAACTACGCGGCACTGCCTGCTTAGCGCTGGAAGAAGCGGCACCGGCTAAACAGGAAATCTGCTGCAGCCGCTCTTTTGGCAAGCGATTAAAGGCCATCGAACCGATTCAGGAAGCCGTTACCGCTTACGCCACCCGAGCTGCTGAAAAACTGCGCACTCAGGGCTCTCTATGCCGGCAGATTCGCGTCAGCCTGCGCACCGGTATGTTCAACCCGAGTGAGGCCAAATACGCCAACGGTCTGCTTTGCCAACTGCCCTACCCGACCGACGATACTCGCCTGATTATTGCTGCTGCTCGTGAAGGTATCAGCCGGCTATACCGGGATGGATTCAGCTATGCGAAAGCACAGGTACTGCTCTTGGATCTGTGCGGTCGGGATGAATACACGCCTGACCTATTTGCCCCTGAACAGCCCGTGAAGACCGAGCGACTGATGAGTACGCTGGATGCCATTAACGGACGCTGGGGGCGTGGAACGCTGCAACCGGGGCGCCTCACCAAAACAGCCGAATGGAGCATGCGACGGGAGTTGCTCTCTCCCGCCTATACCACCCGCTGGGGGGACCTACTGAAGGTCGACGCCCGGTGAGCTCGACAATCAGCAATCAATACGCAAGGCCTTCGAACGAGATCGAGCGTATGCAGCATGTGTTGTTCGAACTCTCGATAAGTCTGCTTCGCACGCAGGCTTGACCTGGACAGCCTCAGCGCGGCCAAATCGTTTATCGCCGTATCGTGCAATAGAGTCCGTCGCTTGATGCCCCATCACATAAGCAATTTCGACCCGCGACAGGCCCGATGCCTTGAGGTTTGATCCAAACTGGTGGCGCAACGTGTACATACTCGGCACTTTTCTACGAGGAAAGGTCTCAAGAGCCGCGCGACGGATCGCTATGCGGATTGCGTCCAAGCTCTTGCCTTGAGAATGGAAAGCCTCAAGAGCATTGCTCACCAGCCTGCAGAAATCCTCACTGGCTTCAAGCACTCGGTCAGCACCACGCAAACCGCCATGGCTGTGTTTCGCACCAGGAATCACTATGCGATTGCCATTGACGCTGATGCCACTGAGTTCACAAGGACGCGCGCCAGTCATACTGATCAACAAAAGGGCCGCGGCCTCAACCACCTGCTCCTTCGCTAACAGCTCCTTGACCCAGCTCCCAAACTCTTCATCAGAAATTCTCTGCCGCCGAGCCTGCTTGCGTTTGCGAGGCAAGCCCAAAACGGTAACAGGGTTGAGTGTCCGATTGATTTCCTGGGCAATCCAGAAGTGATTCCGGAGCTTCTGATCCAGTGCGAGTGCATTGCGCAACCGCCTGAAATAGTCGGGCCGATATTCAGGCGCAGCCCGCAATAAAGCACCAACGATACTGAACTCATTTAGCTCACTGACCGGGATGTCAGGCAAACGGGTGGCGTAGAAGTGGCTGGCTAGTGAGCGGTATGCATTTTGGGTCTCTGTGTTCATGCTGATTCTTCTTTCTTATACGTACGAACGAGCTCGCACATAACCAGCATGCTCAATGAGCAAAAGCTATCGCAATAGGGAAATCAATTATTTTTGCATAACAAAGATCGAGTGAACGTCAAGGCAGACAGTGTTGTCCTGCGTGGACATAGGTTCGTTGATTGAAGACGAGACCGATCAACTATAAGGGCCTGCTCCCGACCGGCAATGTTGAAAATTAGGCTTCTGAGAGAGCTGTTTATCGACAGCGCAAAAAAGCTCGAATCAGGCGCTGCCACGAAAATGTCAAGGCTTCGTCTCTGAGCGAATCAGGCTCAATGTCGCTCACGCTTTTTAATGGTCAAAATCGCGGAAGGACTTTTCCAACAAAATCGGTCAATCGTGGCCATCGGTAGCCTGCATACTGAGGGGTAGCGCTTTCGTGATCTAGGAGCCGCTACCCCATTAATAAAGAGCTCAGTACAACCTCCCATGAGCGCCTTACTTGCAGATAGTCTTCTCCATCAAGCTATCGCGCTTGACCCTGAAGCTACCGCACTCTGGGCATCTTAGGGTTAAGCGTGTATGGCCTGTGAAGTGATGAGCGCACTTCTTACAAATGAAGAAGTATGGCGGCCCGGGCCGGAAGCTAGGAGCCATTGCGCTTGAGTGTCATCTTGAATGAAGCGTTACCTTTTGCAGCGGGGGTGGCCTCTGATGAGTCGATTTTACCACCGGCACTGCTGTCGATCTCCCAGTGATAGTCCTTATGCATGACCAAAGCCGCCAAGCCTATAACTCCAAGAACAACCACGACCGTACCAAGCACGGCAGCTGTACCTCCCGATATACCAGCGGCTGCAGCTGCACCAACACCGCCAATTGCGGTGAAACCCGAAATTAAAGCCGTAGCTCCGGCTGTTCCGGCGGCAGCACCGGAAAACCAACCTGCGGGGTTCCAAATGCTGACTGCCGCCACTCCGGCGGCAGCGGCAGTGACAGCCAAAGCTTTGTACCCAGTAGCCTTTATCACCCTGGCAGCAAAGGCAAGTTTCTTGTCAGTGATGACGATGAAGTCAACCTTGTCATCCAGAGCCTTTTTCAGCTCTTTGGCCGTACTAACATAGCGAGATGAGGGCATAGTTGCATCCTTGATCCTAGCTGATGGAGATAACGATTGCGCAATCAGAGTGCCATCACCCAAATGTGCACAAAATTTTTAACTGACGCCAGTGTTATGACTCTCACGCTGGTCCTTGAGCAAGCCATTTGGGTGATACTTGAACGTAAGCATGACCCCAAAGCTGCCTAGACACATTGTCACCAGCGCTCCCTAGATCCCATTGGTTCGGCCAACGGCAGCCACTCAGCCGTCACGGACTGACGCTGCGGAACCAATGCTGGATCTAGCTTCATCTGATTGAGATGAACCTCAATGTGAGTGCTGCATGGGGATGACTGGCTAAGGCTCACATGCTGGCTCGTCGACTTACCACTTAATTTTGTCTAGACCTGTGGGCGCTGATGCCGTGAGCTCTAACATGGCAAAGGTCACGACCCAGGCCCAGTACCCCGGCTACAAATGCCTGAATGCGCCCACTCAGATGCGTTGAGCCAGCGCCTCGTGCAGTTGCAACGCCAAGCCGCTGGTGCGCTGCACGTTGCGACCCACCGCACCTTCGAACACACCCGGGTGAGTCTCGGCCAGGCTGAACCACTCCCTAGCGCGGGTGATGGCGGTGTACAGCAGCTCCTTGGTCAACACCGGGTTCAGCGCATCAGGCAATACCAGCGTGGTGTGGCTGAACTCCGAGCCCTGGGACTTGTGCACCGTCATGGCGAACACCGTTTCCACCTCCACCAACCGGCTCGGCATCACGAAACGCACTCCGCCACTGCCGTCGTTGCGCGGGAAGGCCACACGCAGGGCCAGCGCACCGTCCGGCCCCGGCACCCATAGCGCAATGCCGATATCGCCATTCATCAGGTTCAAGCTGTAGTCATTGCGCGTCACCAGCACCGGCCGCCCTTCGTACCAGCCGTGGTCGCTGTCCAGCAAACCGCGCCGACGCAACTGCGTGGCCACGCACTGGTTCAACCCCTCCACGCCCCAAGGCCCCCGGCGCAATGCGCAGAGCAGGCGGAACTGGTCAAATGCAGACAACACCTTGCCCGCCCAACCCGCCCATAGCTCGCTGTCCCACGCCGTGTCAGGCGCGGGGCGCAGGTCGCGCAGTTGCTCCAGGTAATGCCGGTAGCCGGGCGCACTGCGGTTGCCATCGATGGCCAGGTCGGTAAGCGCGGCATCCTGCTCGCCACGCACCAGCAGGTTGAAAAGCTGCTCCGATGGTTGTTCGAGCACACGCCGTGCTTCGCCCGCCTGCTTGTTGTTGATCAGCTTGGCAAGGCGCCCGATACCCTTCTGCGGGTCGAAACGCCACGAGCGGCGCAACATCACGGTCTGCTGCGCCAGCGGGGCGCCCGCGCCTTCGGCCATCTGCAACTCAGGGTCGAGCAGCGCCTCACCGCTATGGGTGCTCAGCCACTGGGCGGTCTGCGCGCTGTAGTCGCCCTTTTCAGCCTCGCGGCACAGGTCGCCCATCACCGAACCGGCTTCCACCGAAGCCAACTGGTCCTTGTCGCCCAGCAGAATCAAGCGCGCCGCCTGGGGCAAGGCATCCAGTACGCAGGCCATCATTTCCAAGTCGATCATCGAGGCTTCATCGACCACCAGCACATCCAGCTCCAGCGGTTTGTCGCGCTGGTGAATGAAGTTGCGCGAGTTCGGTCGGCTGCCCAGCAAGCGGTGCAAGGTGGACACATCCGTCGGTATCTCGGCGCGTACCGCGTCGCTCACCGGCAACGCCAGAACCTCCTTGCCAATGGACTCGGACAACCGCGCCGCCGCCTTGCCGGTCGGCGCCGCCAGGCGAATACGCAGCGGCTTGCCGCTCTCGACCGCAGGGGTTTGCAGCAGACCCAGCAGGCGCACCACCGAGGTGGTCTTGCCGGTGCCCGGGCCGCCGGTGATGACGCTGAAGTTGCCCCGGGCCGCTAGCGCGCAGGCAATTTTCTGCCAGTTGCTGCCTTGCGCGCACTCGGCTTCGGAACGGGCGGGAAACAGTTCATCAAGGCGGCTGGCGAGGTTGTCTGGCGTGACGGGCGCCACGCTCAAGCGTGCGCTCAAAGCTTGGGCGATGCTGCACTCATAGTTCCAGTAGCGGCGCAAGTACAGGCGCTGCCCCGCCAGCACCAAGGGCCGTTCGGGGGCGTCCTGGCGGGCATCGCGGTCTTCGACCAGCGTGCTGGCGGCCAGCGCCTGGCGCCACTGCGTAGCGTCCAGACCCTGCAACCATTGCGACGGCAGCGTGCTGCCCTCTTCGCCTTCTGGTGGCAACGACAGTACGAAATCCGGGGCTGACAGGGTGGCGGCCAGGTCCAGGCAGGCGTGGCCACGGCCCAGTTGGTGGCTGGTCATCGCGGCGGCCAGCAGCACGCTGGCCTGGGCTTGTGGGTCTTGTTCGAGCATGAACTTCGCCAAGGCACGATCCAGCGCACGCAGCCAGCCACGCGCCACCCACGTATCGAGTTGCTGCAAGAGCTCGCTGTGGCTGGCGGCGCCGATGAACACCGCCACCTGCTCGGTATCGCCCTGGCTGCTGCTCAGTTGCTTGAGGGTCTGGCTCATGCGCTGGCCTCCGCGTGTTGCCCCATGAAGAGTTGGTCAAGCTGCTCGATCAGTTGCTGCGGTGGGCGCTCGAAGTGCAGGCCATGGGTGGGCGCCTGGTGCCCACGAATGAACAGGTACAGCGCCCCGCCCATGTGCTGCTCGTAGTCGTAGCCGGGCAGGCGCAGCTTGAGCTGGCGATGCAGGGCCAGCAGGTACAGGCACAGCTGCAGGTCGTAACGTTTGTCCAGCATGGTTTCGGCCATGGCCTCGGCGGCATAGGCGCTGTCGGTGCTGCCCAGCCAGTTGGATTTGTAGTCCGCCACGTAGTAGCGGCCCTCGTGCTCGAAGGTCAGGTCGATGAAGCCTTTGAACATGCCGTTCAACTGGTTGGGCGCGAGCATCGGCCGCAGCGCGCCACCTAGGGTGTGTTGGCGCACCAGGGCATCGAGGCGCTCGACGTTCACGTTGCGGCTGGAGAACCAGAACTCCATCTCGACTTGATAGGTGCTCAACGTTGCGAGCGTGCACTGGGTGCCGTTGAAGCGCAGAGATGCATTGAGGTAGTGGCTCAGCCAGGCCGACAGCGGGTCGATCCAGCGCTCCCAGCCGCGCAGGTTGCAGCGCCGTGCCACGGCGTCGTGCAGGGCTTGCTCGTCGCTGGCAGCGTTGCCAAAGCCTTCATCGCCGGCCCACTCGAACAACCCGTGCAGGAAGGTGCCCGGCCCAGCCCCTCGGGGGAAGGCGTGAATACCAACGCCGGCAGGCGGGTTCTGCTCGTCGTCCTGCTCTTGCAGGTTGGATTCCAGTGCAGTGGCAGGCTCAGGCGCAACAGGCGACTCGGCGCCCATCCGCGCACGGTCGTCGGCGATGGCCAAGACGGAGTAGCTGGCGATCCACCAGTTCGCCGCCAGCGAGTGCAATGGGCGCAAGGCCTCGCTTACCGTCGGGCGCGCTGGCGCCACATGGACACCCTCGGTTTGCGCAGGGGCCTTGCACACCGCGATGTCGTTGCAGCCCTTCGCGAAGGCGTCCACCACTTCAGCCAACCGCTCAGGGGCAACCGTGCCTTCGCCTGCCAGCAAGTAGCCCAAACCCGACTTGTGCAAGTCTATCGACGGCCCCCCGGTCTTGAACCCCTGGGGCGCCACGCAGATCCAGGTGGCGTAGCGGGCGCGGGTGAGGGCGACATACAGCAGGCGCATTTCCTCGCCCATGCGCTCATCGTCGGCGCGTTTCTGCGCAGGCTTTGCCGGGTCGCCCTTGGCCAGTTCAAGCACCAGGCTGTACTGCTCATCCTGTTGTTCATGGAACATCGGCGGCGCCTTGCTGCGGCCATCCACCGCCCTGGCGCTGCACGCGAACGGCAACATCACCAAGGGGTACTCCAAGCCCTTGGACTTGTGCACGGTCACCACTTTGATCAGGTCCGAGTCGCTTTCCAGGCGCAGAATTTCTTCCTCGCTCTGCTCCTTGATCTGCTCGGCCAGGTGGCGAATCAGCGCGTGCTCGCCATCGAGTTCGGCCGCGCTGCGCTGCAGCCATTCGGCCAGGTGCAGCAGGTTGGTCAGGCGGCGCTCGCCCTGTTCTTCAGCCAGCAAACGGGCCGGCACCTTGAAGGTTGCAAGCAGCCTGCGCAGCATGGGCAGCACACCTTGTTGCTGCCACAGCACGCGGAAGTCGCGGAACCACTGCACATGCGCTTCCCAGCACAGCTCGTTCTGGTTCAACTGCTCCAGGTCCTGCCAGGAAATGCCCACGCTGCGGGTGGCCAATGCCGCACGCAGCAAGCGGTCGCTGGTGGGCTGGGCGCAGGCCCGCAGGATGCACAGCAGGTCGGTGGCTTCTTCGCTTTCGAATACCGAGTCGCGGTCAGACAGATAAACGCTTGCCAGTTTGCGACGCGCAAGGGCCTTGCGAATAGCTTCGGCTTCCTTGCGGCTGCGTACCAGAATGGCGATATCGGCAGGCTTGAGTGCAGTGAGTTGGCCATCGCCGTTGCGCAGGCCCGAGGTTTTTTCTGCACTGCGGTCGAGCCAGGCCTGAATCGCCGAGGCGCATACCTCGGAGGCCTCGCGCAGGTAAGTGGCGTTGTTGATTACTCCGTTGGTTTGCAGCTGCCACAGGGTCAGGGCCTTCTGCTTTTCACCCTCGATCTCCAACGTATCGCTGCGGCCTTTGGCATCGACACCTTCGAACGGCACCGGGTTCTCCGTCCCTTCCTCGGCAAACCGGAACGCTGCGCGGGGGTGGGCTTCGGCGAACTTGAAACAATGGTTGGCGGCATCGACCATCGCTTGAGTGGAGCGGAAGTTGGTGCCCAGGGTGTAATGCCGGCCCTTGGTGGCCTCACGCGCCTTGAGGTAGGTGTAGATGTCGGCGCCACGAAACGAATAGATTGCCTGTTTCGGGTCGCCGATCATGAACAGGCCGCAGTCGGGCAGGTTTTCTCCAATGCAGTAGATTTTGTCGAAGATACCGTACTGAACCGGGTCGGTGTCCTGGAACTCGTCGATCAGGGCCACCGGGTACTGCTGGCGAATGGTCTGCGCCAGGCGCGGGCCAGACGGGCCTTCCAGGGCACGGCCAAGGCGGTTGAGCAAGTCGTCGAAACCGATCTGCGCCCGGCGCAGCTTTTCTTCCTCGAAGGCGCCCTGCACTTCACGCAGAGCATGCAGCAGCAACTGCGCGCGGATGTCCTGCTTCGACTCCTCATGGTCGACCCAGGCATCGATGGCTTGAAACGCCGGGTGCGTGCCGATGGCACCGCCTTTGTTCAGCTTGAAGCGGGCTTGCCCGCATTTGCGAACGTGGCTACTGGCTTCGCCTCCCTGGCTCCAGGCGGCGATATCGCCAAGCATTTGCTCAAAGGTTTCGGGGGTTTTGGTGGGGTAGGACTTGCCGTTCAGTGCGCTGCGCGCGCTGTGCAGCAACGCCTCCAGCGCCACGATGTCGTTGGCCCAAGCTGCCCTTGCCTGCGCTTCGAGCGCGACGCACTGCGCAGCCCAGTCAGCAGGCCCCTGAAGCAAAGCATCCAGTTGCGCGGGCGCTGTGATCGACATCCCTGCCTGCTGAAACTCGGCATCGCTACGCGACAGCAGCGGCGTCAGCGCTTCGCGTAGCTCGGTGGGGCTTTTGAAACTATCCGTCACCACCCTGGCAACCTCAGGCGGCAGGCCATAGAACTGCTGGCGCCAGTAGTCCCTGACCACTTCATCGAGCAACTCGCGCTGGTCGGTTTCCAGTGTCTGGGTAAACAGGCTGCCGCTGTCGAAGGCGTGCTCGCGCAGCATTCGGTAGCACCAGCCATGAATGGTCGAAACCGCGGCTTCGTCCATCCACTCGCTGGCCAACTGCAACCGACGAGCACAGGCCGGCCACTGATCGGCGGGGTAACCGTGGCGCAGTTTCACCAGCAGCGAGTCGTGACGCTCATCAGGTGCCTGAAAGCACTGGGCAGCCTCGCTCAAGCGTGCGCGAATGCGGTCGCGCAGCTCTTGGGTGGCGGCGTCGGTGAAGGTCACCACCAGAATTTGCGGCGGCGTCAGCGCTTGCTTGAACGCTGCATCGCCCCCATGGCCCAGTACCAGCCGCACGTACAGCAAGGCGATGGTGAAGGTTTTGCCGGTGCCGGCACTCGCTTCGATCAAGCGGCTGCCATGCAGGGGGAAATCGAGGGGGTTGAGGTTAACCGCTGTCATTGGTCGCTTCCTGCGTCGATCGAGGTGAAGTGGCCGAACAAGCCGCCATACAGGTGCTGGGCCCAGGCCGCGAACTGGCCGCTCGCGCACAGTTGGTCGAAGTCGGCGTAGGCACGCCGTTGGGAGAACGAGCGCTCCACTTCACCCTTTTTCATGTAGCCGCCTTCATAGATATCGCGCGCTTTGTCGTAAGCCGAATCGCTGCTTTCCCCACCCGCTGCCAACCAGGCGAAGGCGCTTTCGCAGGCCACCGGCAGCGGCTCTTGCATGCCCGCCACCCAGGCCTGGAGCAGCGCTTGCAGCTGCTCCCGGGCCTGGTGTTCAGGCACTGGCCGGAACACCACATCGCCATTCAAACCCACCAGAATGGTCGTGCAGGCAGGCCCGTTCAACTGCAACGCCAAGTGCCGCAACCAAGGCCGCACCAGGTGCTGCCAACGCAGGCTGTCGTCGCTGCACAGCTTCTTGCTGTCCAGTTGCAGGTAGGCTCGCTCATCCAACGCGTTGCGGCGAATGCCACCCAGCCAATCCTTGAGGCCGGGACGCTCTTCAGTGGCGTCAATGACGGCGGCGCTCTGGCCTTCTTCGAGTTCGGGCCAGGCTTGCAATTGGGCGTGGTAGCGCGCCAGCAGGCCCGGCATCGGCTCCACCAGCGCCGAGGCGCTCAAAGTGCCGAAGCCGCCCAGTGGCAAGGCGCCCTCGCGTTGCAGGCGCTGCACTTGCTGGTCCAATTCGGTCAGGGCCTGTTCGGGCTCGTATGCCTCCTCGACCCAGCGTTTGAGCGCCTGGGTGAGCCGGTCCTGGTGTTGCCAGTTTTCCAGACCATCGAGCTGGAAGGCCTCGTCATCGCGGTTGACCAACTCGTCGTCATCGAAGTTGACCTTCAACCGCTGGCTGAAGAACGCGCCCACCGGGTCGCGCACGAACTCGGAAAGTTGCCGCAGGCTCAACGGCGTGTCCTGCACCAGCGCGGGCAGGCGTTCGCCTACTGGCTGCGAGTCGTGCTCGTCATGCACCTCGCGCCATTCGCTGGAGTAGGTGAACAAGCCATCAGGCCCCAGCTGGTTGGCGAAGTAGGCGGCGCTGAAGGGTTGCAGTGGATGCTCCTGGGTCAGCGCTGGCAGCAGTGGCTGGCCGCTGGCCGAGCGCCAGCCGCTGGCCAGGTGGTCACGCAATTGGCCAATCAGCACCGAAGGCACGCGCTCGCTGTTGTCGCGGATGTTGCGGCCTACCCAGCTCACATACAGCTGCTTGCGGGCCGACAGCAAGGCCTCCAGCAACAAGTACCGGTCATCTTCACGTCGCGAGCGGTCGCCGGGGCGATAGTCGTTGCGCATCAGGTCGAAATCGACCGGCGATTGCTGGCGCGGGTAATCGCCATCGTTCATGCCCAGCAGGCACACAACCTTGAACGGAATCGCCCGCATCGGCATCAAGGTGCAGAAGTTCACCGCGCCAGCCAGGAAGCGCTGCGACAGGCCACCATCTTCGATACCGCTGAGCCAGGCCTCGTGCACCACGCTCAGCGGCAGTGGCTGCGCGAACTGCGCCACCTCGCAGGTGCGCAGCCAACCTTCGAGCAGCTTGAGCAATTGGTTGACCAGCAGTTCCTCTGCATCGCTTACCGGGCGGAAGAACACCTTCAACAAAGCTTGCAGGCGCTCGGCCCATTGCACCGGCGTGGCCGGTTGCTGGAGTTCCTGAAGGGCCACTTCCAGGTGGTCGAGCAAGGTCAGCAGCGGCCCGGCCAGGGCAGCTTCCAGCCCCGACACTTCGTCGTAGGGTTCGATGCCGTTGAGCTGAGGCGCTCGCCCAGCAGCGTAGCCCAGCAGCATGCGTCGCATGCCGAAGCGCCAGGTGTTCTGCTCGAGGCCCGCCGGCATACCCAGGCTTTCGCGCTGCTCGGCATCGAGTCCCCAGCGCACACCGGCACCGTCGATCCAGCGTTGCAGGGTGGGTACGTCGGCTTCGTTGATCATGAAACGCGCGCGCAAGGCCGGTACGTCCAGCAGGTCAAGAATATCGCTGGCAGCGAAGCGGCTATGGGGCAGCTTGAGCAGGTGTTCCAGAGCGATCAGCAGCGGCTGGCGGCCGCGCTGGCCTTGGTCGGCCACGGTAAACGGCAGGTAGCGCGAATCACTCCTTGGCACCTGGCCGAACACTGCCTCGATGTGAGGGGTGTAGGCGTTGATGTCCGGCACCATCACGATCACATCCCGTGGGCTCAACTGCTTGTCGGCGCTGAAGCGGGCGAGCAGTTGGTCGTGCAGCACTTCCACTTCGCGCTGCATGCTGTGCACCACATGAAAACGCAGCGAGCGGTCGGCGGTAGCGTCTACCGCCCCCCAGGCTTCGCGGGTTTCCGGCAACGGGCGCAGCTCAAGAATGTCGCTTTGCAGCTGGCCTAGCAGGGTTGCCGTATCCGGTTCGGTAAACAGGTCGATACGCCCGCCATTGAGGCCGTCGAGCAGGTGGCGATAGCTGCCGGGCTCGTCGTGGTAGTCGAGCAGGTTGATGTAGTCGCGCCCCTGCTTACCCCAGGCGGCGAGCAAGGGCTGGCCGTGCTCGTTCGCAGCTGCGGCAACCTCACGGGCAGGTTGGCGGCGGTAGTGGTGCGCCAGCAAGTCTTTGTCGGCGACGATATCGCCCCAGTGGTGCCGGCAAGGGTTGTGCACGCACAGCAGCACCTGGCTGTAGCGGGAAAGCTCTTTCAGGGCTTCGAGCACCTGCGCAGGCATCGAGGAAATGCCGAACACCACAACCCTGCGTGGCAGCCCCTTTGGCGCCTGGGCAGCGCTGCGCAGGTGGGCGACGAAGCGTTTGTGAACCCCGGCGCGGCTTTGCTCGAGCGCGCCCTCGCCAACGTCGGCCAATACCTCGCGCCATAGCTGCGCCTGCCACAGGTTCGGCGCATCCAATGGCTGCACAGTGCCCTTGATGTGTTGAAGTTGATCTCGCCCGGCAGCCCAGTCTTCCAGCCAATCGGCGCGGTACACCTGGTATTGGTCGAACAAGTCCGCCAACCGCTCGCACAGTTGGTGCAGCTTGCGCTGTTCATCGTCCTTTTCCAGAAAGCGCTGCAGGCTTGCGAAAACCGGGTTCGTGAGCAAGCTGGGCAGCAGGCGCATCAGCCGCCAGCTCAGCGCTGCCTTGTCCAGCGGCGAGGACTGCGGCGTGGTCTGCGCCCCCAGCACCCCGCGATACACCTGCCACAAAAAGCGCGCAGGCAACTGCACATCCAGCGCCGCGGCAATGCCGCAGCCACCCTTGTGCGGGTCCTCGGCCAGCGCCAGTTTCAGCCACTGGGCGATACCGTTGCTCTGCACCAGCAGCACCTCGTTCTCCAGCGGACGTAGCGGGTGGCTGCGCATCCACTGCACTGCAAGGGCTCGCAGTTCTTCTAGATGATTGCCATGGATGACAACAAGACCAGGCTGAAGCTCCTGCATAGACACACATCCCTCTAGGTACGCTGGAGTAAAAGCTAATCAACACATGCGACACCCTGTGTCGCACGGGATCTTTCACGGAAGAAGAAAAGTGACGTCGTTGAACTGAAGCAGCGATTGGAGAAACGCTCCGGCAACCTCAAATGACTTCAAGCCGGTAGGTATCGGCGTCATCGACCAACTCAAAGAACAGCTCGCCATCCGAAGACCGAGGGCTGTCAGATGCGGAGGACCAGAACGAAGAGTGCTGCCTCGCATAGGTACAAAGCGCGGCCACCAACGGATGGGCCTTCCACAGCTCAGTCAGCTCACGTCGATGCAGGCCCGGCATAAAGAGCGGTGCAAGCTTCTGCTTTTGATCCAACGAAAGCTCAGCCAACTCCTGCCCATGCTGACTGATCCACTTGCTAATCAAGCGAATGTCGCTGTGGTAGCGCGCATCGGTCACCTGAAGCTGAGCAATACGGATTTTCTGTGGCTCTACAACAACCCTGCAGGCAACGTATTCATCACCATCAGCCAGCGGAGCACTGGCATTCAGCAAAGCGAGTTCAGGGGTTGGGCTGGCGTAAATTGCATGCCGGCGGGACGGCATATTTCTCGGCCGAAGAGACTCCCAGAGGTTGTCGACCACGTAGGGAACATTGCTGGGTATTCGCATCGTTGAGTGACGACGAAGATCTTTTTCCGCCCTCCCCACTTGGCTGGCAGGAATCGCCCGATAAAACTCCATGTAAATCTCCTTATGGGGAAACCCGGGGAAGCGGCAGAGGGGGGAGATCTGTATCTACGTTGTAACCGATCATGAAGAGGGCTTTCTCAAGCTCTGCAATGGAGCCAATGCTTGGGTTGTATGCCATCACCTGCTGCAGCAACTCTCCTGCAAGCAACACCTGTCCCGCCCATAGCTGGCACTGAGCGGCATTGAGCTTGCGAAACTTGAACGCCCCCAGCGATGGATCTCTATTCGTCGTGTCGCCTTGTCCGGCCCCCCACCGAAAGGATAAATCAGCAGGGACGCTAGGTACGCCAGCACGCATGAGTGAATAACGGGCGAGCAATCCAAGTGCAGCACCAACGCGGCCGTCGTAGATAATGATGTGGTCAGGGTCGGCAGCCGCGTAGACCTTTGTCATAGCGGAATTCATCAGGAGTTTCTTTCCATCGAATGCAGCAAGCCCTTGAGCAGATCCAGGTTGAAGCAGTTGGACTGCCTGCATGATTGATTGGCATAGCGTTTTTTGTAGGTACTGATCCTCGACCCAAGCCAGAGATTTATCACCAGGGCGACGCGCGACGCCCCCCCAGTGGAATATAGCCAGGCATGCATCGCGGGCAGTTGCTTGATCATGCACAGCTAGCGCTTGCCGCAAACGGGCAGCAATGCATTGGGATGAATTAGGCTTAGGGCTATCAGGCCAGGAGTAATGGAGAAAGGCCTCCTGAAGCGAATGACACCACCAATGATGAACCGCTGAGGCAATACGCCCTTTCCAAGGCTTCCAGCTCTGATGTTTGCTAATGCGAAAGCTATGCAGCAGCCCTGCCTCCGAAGCATCTCCCACTGGGAACAAACCACGCATCTCTCCCAGTGCCTCTGGCCTGCCCCATAAATCAGCCAGGTACCGTGCAAAGGCCTTTTGATTTCCAGTCAGACTCATTCCCTTCCTCTTAGTCCTAACCCCAGCATCTATTGATATCCCTGCAGGGGCATAAAGCCAGCATGCTATGAGCTTTTGCATACCTGTTGAATAGCAACATCCGATGCACGCAACTCTCTAGCCCACAAGCTTCCCTGGCTGATCGCCAGATCCCGCCAAAAACGAAACAGCACCCCATCAGGATCCGGCGGGGACTCGAAGGTAGAGAAGTAAAAATCGGTAAGCCGCTCAGTCGCCAACACCTGCCCTTTCATCGCAGCCCACTGCAACCAATACAAGCCAAGCGCGGGATCATACTCAGGTGATGATTCATCCAGTGCCAACCTCCCAAGCGAGAAGCACGCCATCGAGTCATGCTCCGCCGCACCTCGCTTGTACCAACTTATGGCCTTGCCATGATCGGCAATGACATCCTCATCCCCGCGCTCATACAGGCTACCCAATGCCTCTGCAGCACAGATAATCCCTGACTCGAACGCCTGCTCGTAATAATCGATGGCCAACCCCGGATTGATCGCCAGCCCCTTGCCATAGAAGGCCAGCTCGGCGAGGTTGAATAGCGCCTCGGCGGAGCCCATCACTGCCGCTATCTTGAACAACCGCTTGGCCAGTGCAGGATTTGGCTTGAGCCGCAAACCGTTGAGCCACCACCACCCAAGATCATTGAGTGCATTCTCGTCACCAATCAGGGCCTGCTCACGCAGCTCCACATAGCGATTTCGAATTCTGATCGGATCAACCAATTCAAGAAGCGGATTGGCTGCCTTGATCTCGTGATAGGTAACACCCGCCTGCCCGCTTAGCTCCATCGCTCTCAGCGATGGCATTCCAATGCCAGCGTAAAGGCGTTGCAACTCGTCAGGCCCAGCTAGCTCGACGTCTTCAGCCCGCGGAAGAAGGTTATCCATGAGATTGAAGACTTCCGCAGATTTGCTCATGCTGCTGCCTCATCGATGATCGTGCCTGACCATTTTCAACAGCCATGCGACAGCCTGTGTCGCACACAAGCAGGGACGGAAGTGTGGAACAGCTACTCCGCCATGAGCTCATCCTTGGCCTTCTCCCGAGCAAGGACAGCGCTCTCGATAGCAACGCCATTCACCAACGAGTAGCCAATCAGGGCGTCCAGGTTGATAAACGCACCATTCAACGTGACCTCAGCGAACTCGAACAGAAATTCCCCCATGTGCACAGTAGGCCCAAGGGCAAAGCAAAACTGTGGTGGGCAGAGAAATCGCTATCGCGACTGAGCATGCTGCCAACAGATGCAATGAACCTCGTCATGATCATGGAGCACGCTGCTAGATTCGGAATGGCGGCGCAGGTAGCAAATCTGGCGCCCCTTCGGGATTACGCGAAATCACTGTTGAAAGGAAACCGGCCTAGCCAAGACTGCTCAGGCAAGGTCATCAGCAACACCCGCTTCGTTGTCCTGGAACCAGGCCAGGTGAAGCCAGAGGTACTGGAGGTTGTCCAACAAGCACTTCTGGATGATGCATCTATCGAAGCGCTCTACCTCAAGCGCGGCGCCAGTGAGCCACGAACCCTACATATCAAGCCACTGGGACTTTCCTACCAAGACTCCAATATCTACCTCGTATGCGTTTTCAAAGGCTTGCCCGAAGGCAAACTGGCCTCCCTTCCCCTGCATCGTTTTCAGTCTGCCAAGGCTACATGGGAAGACCTAAGAACTCCTGACGCTTTTGAGATGAACTCGTTCGAGGTCAAGCGCAGCCTGATATCCCAGAAATCTGAGTACCCAACTCAACTGAAGCTGCGCATTTCTCAGACGCTCTATGAACGCCTAGACGAGAACGCGCTCACTGCCGATCAACAGCTACAGCCCACCGCTGATGGCTGGTGGCTGATGATGGGCAGCCTGCCTCTTAGCCAGGGGCTGGAACTATGGCTATTGAGCCAGGGCGAACACTTGGAGGTTCTTGAGCCGGTTGAGCTAAGACAACAAATGGCCTTATCGGCGCATCGGATGGCGGCACTGTACGAACAAGGTTGAATGCGACATAGGCTGTCGCATACCGGAGGCACTCTATCTCCCGTCATCTGACCATGGAGACTCCGCGATGAAGACCTATTCCGCTTTCCTCCAGCGTGTAGCCCCTAATGCAGGACCTCGCGCCAATTTCACGATCACGGTCCAGGCCGTGAACTCCGAAATGGCTCGCGTCACGGCCGAAGCCCAATACCCGGGCTACAAATGCGCCAACGCCCCCGTGCAAGTGCGCTGAAAGTGCCCAAGCCACACTTCGGCAAATCGGGGCTTCGAGACTATCTCTACTACCAGCTCAACCTGGGAGATCGTCTCGAAAGCCCTAATGGCGCGATCGAGCAACTGATCGATCAAGAAAGTCCCTGTCTAAACGCTTACGAAATTGGACTTATCGCTGCTACGCAAGTGGAGGCTGATCGATTCCTAGGCTGTATTGCAGGAGCCATGCACAAGCACCTACCCAAGCCGGCAAAACACCGCTTGACGGCTTACGGGTTGGATCAAGCATGGCGACCACAGCAGCCTTTTGATGAGGTTCATTGGTTTCAAGGCCGTCCCACGTGCCCTCCCCCCCAAGAGCTCCTGGCTTGCCTGGGCAACATCGTGCACATCCATTTTTTTGAACAGAGTGATACGAAGCCACAGCCCGGATTTCGTACTTATTACTGGAGGTCAGTAGGTGAGCTGACAGAGTTTTTGGCAAGCCTCTCCCTGTCCCGGGAAGTGTGCGGCTTCTTGGCGCTGGACTGGGAGAGCTATTGCATGTGGCAGCCACGCATTGGCTGCATAGCCACAGTGAGCTCTGGCTGGGGCTCGACACCCAGGGCAGCTGCGGATGCTCTGCTGGCGTCAGCAGACGCAACAGACCCTGGCAGCTCAGACGGTGAGATCCTGATCATTGAGGGCGGTATCAACACACTCATTGGAGATTATGTCGACATTGTGAGTGCACTGGAACGAAGCTTCGAATTCGACTTTGTCACCACTGGCTGGGTGAGCCTCAACTATTCGGGCTATGGCCTTAAACTCTTAAGGTTTCGCCATCGATGAGCTCGATCTAGCGCACGAACACCCCTTAGCCATGACCGAAACGGCCTCGTTCGGAGACAGCCCATGAAGCAATGTCGAAGGTGCTGCCACAAAGCACGGCACTTAGCGACATTGAGGCCAACTAATCAACTGACCACACGGCACTTGCGAATTCAGCCTCACACGATCAGCAAGGATGACCAAGCGCTAGTGAACGAGCTCCTATCCCATTTGGATACCATCGAGCCACTGTGCATCTCAGAGAACGCTGCATGGCAGGTAACATAGGGGATCTTCGATTCACCCTAGCCTTAAAGCGCAACTGCCACGGCCTGAAAAGCTCTGCTGCTAGCAGGCGGAAGCCTTGATATGGTGTGACCATAATCACAGGGAGCTATCGCATGCACTACCAGGTTTTGAAGGAACGTCACCGCCAAGAGCGCGACCAGCAGCATCCCAATCTCAGTCTACGACTGCATCGAGCACTCAGCTGGCTGAACCGCGCAGAACAAGCCGAAGACACTGATGGCCGATTCATTTTTCTGTGGATCGCATTCAACGCAGCCTACGCCACCGATATCGATGAGCAGCAGCGGCTATCCGAACAGGAAACCTTCAAAGCCTTTCTCGAAAAACTGTGCTCACTTGATAGCACCAACAGCATCGAGAAGCTCGTCTGGTCAGAGTTCCCCGGTAGCATCCGGGTGCTACTGGACAACCCGTATGTTTTCCAAAGCTTCTGGGATCATCAAAGCGGGAAAATCAGCGAAGAACAGTGGAAAGAACGCTTCGCCAGTGGAAAAAAAGCAGCAGCTTTGGCGCTGGCCAACCGCAACACTCCTGCAGTACTTGGCGTGATGTTCAACCGAATTTACACCCTGCGAAACCAGCTCATACACGGTGGCGCGACTTGGAATGGCCGGGTGAATAGAGACCAACTGCGAGACTGCAGCAACCTTCTCAGCAAGCTAGTGCCATTGATCATCCGGATCATGCTGGATAACCCAGACACCTTATGGGGCGATGCCAACTACCCAGTGGTTGGCTGAGGATGGACACTGGTTCATCTTGAATAGACGAAACCTGTCCACACTCGGGGGCAGCTATCGGCCGATTCTGTTGAAAAAGTAGGTTTAGCGGCAGCCGGCCGGTCGAATGTGCCTGCTGTCGAAGTGGCTGGAAGCCACTTCAAGTTGCCTTTCGGCGTTTCACTGAGCTTTTTTGCCCAGGTCTGAGGGTTAATTCGAGGGTTTCTGCTCGCCGCAGGCGCACCTATCCCGTGATCGGCGGCCCGTGAGGCAGTAGCTTGGCCATACGTCTCAGGTTTTGCACGGTCGCCGCCAAGGTGAATTCGTCAGTCGCACCCGTCAGTCCACGCAGTCGTAAACGGTCCAGTTTCATGATCCGTTTGAGGTGGGCGAACAGCATCTCCACCTTCTTCCGTTCGCAACGAGAGACGAGGTATTCCGGCGTCTTGGCGATGCGTCGCGCCACGTCACGGGTCGCTTCATGGATGCTCCGAGCGATCTTGCGAAATGCGGTATTGGGGCAGCACTTCGCTTTCAGCGGGCAGGTGGCGCAGTCGGTTTGGCTGGAGCGGTAGATGATGGTGTTGGCCTTGGTCACCCGCGATCTTTGCTGGGTGAAGGTGCGCCATGCACTGCGCAGCGGTTTGCCGGCTGGGCAGCGGTATTCATTGGCCTCCTGATTCCAGTGGAAGTCATTACTGGAGAGGGTGTCGTCCTTGCGTTCGGTCTTGTCCCACACCGGCACATGCGGCTCGATGTTCTTCTCTTCGACCATCCAGGCCAGCATCGGCGCAGTGCCATAGGCGGTGTCGCCGATGAGGCGTTCCGGTGTGAGGTCGAACTGCGCTTCGACACGCTCAACCATCGTCCTAGTCGAATCAACCTCGGCGGTACGATGCGCCGGAGTCGCTTCCACATCCATGATCACGCCATACTCGGTGTCGATCAGGTAGTTGGTGGAGTAGGCAAAGTAAGCCGGGCCGCCTGGCGCTGCTGTCCAACGAGACAGCGGATCGGTGAGCGAAATCTTCTTGGGGAGGGCTTCAGCCAACACCTCTTCATCAAGGGCTTCGAGGTACTCGCGTACGGCGCGGCTGCTGAGCTTTGGATCACTCCAATCGACTTCATCTCCCGCTACCCCACGTTGCCGGCTGGCATCCGCCTTGATGATGCTGGCGTCGACGGCGAAACCTTCACCCTTGACCAGACCGGCCGCCATGCAGCGCCGCAGCACCTCATTGAACAACCAGCGGAACAGATCGCTGTCACGAAAACGTCCATGGCGATTCTTCGAGAAGGTCGAATGATTGGGTACTTCATCCTCCAAGCCCAGTCGGCAGAACCAGCGATAGGCCAGGTTTAGGTGCACCTCTTCGCACAATCGCCGCTCGGAACGGATGCCATAGCAGTAGCCGACGACCAGCATGCGCACCATTAACTCCGGATCAATCGAGGGGCGCCCGATGGGGCTATAGAAATCTGCCAGGTAGGCGCGCAGATCACTGAGATCTAAGCACTGGTCGATGCTGCGCAGGAGGTGTTGGGCCGGGACGTGATCTTCCAGATTGAACGAGTAGAACAGGCGCTGCTGTCCTCCCGGTAACTGCCCCATCATGCTGTTCGCCCCCGCGCTCGCTGACAGGGCAATTCTGCCGAAGGCATGGGGAAGCAGCTACTTTTTCAACAGAATCGGCCAAAAGCAGTCATCAGCCTTCAAGGATTTTAGGTGTCCTATAGCCTCCGAGTTGATGTGTTGCTCATGATGATCAGGACAGACCTTCCGAGCTCAACTTTCTGACCCAGATCAACACACAGCCATTACCTATTGCAGCAATACGCCGCCACACAAGACTATCTGCTATGGTCGTGTTTGAAGCCCCATGTGATGAATTGCCATGCGCCGAATTGGCTTGGTTCTACTGCTGACTGTCAGCCTCGTGCTGCCGACTCTCGGTGGCATGGCGTTCGGCATGTCGGCGCAACCCTGTCCGATGCAGAACGGCGATCATCAGGGGCATGCGATGGCCGACGCCCCCTGCTGCGAGCACATGAATGAAGCCGATGGGCTGGCCGGCAAATCGCCCTGCAAACCCGGCCAGGAGTGCAAGACCGGCGGTCTGCTGCAGACGGCCGTAATCAAGACGATTCCCCCTCGCCCCTCCCGCCCCGAGATATTGCCGAGCCAGTCGGTGATCGAGCGCGAGCCCGCCGGGCTCTGGCGCCCTCCCCGTTTCGCCTGATGCCCTGATCCACCGCGCCCGTATCGCCGGCGCGCCGTTGCTACCTTGCACTGCGTGGTAGCGACTTCGATCAATCGCATTGGAGGCGAAAGCATGTCCGCTTTCCTTTTCGCACGCCGTGGCTGCATGGGCGTGCTGGCTGCCGCATTGTGGGCGGCTCCCTGGCTTGCCGCGCAGGCGCAGCCGCTGACCTTCGAACGGGCCCAGGCACTGGCCGAGCAGAGCGCCCCCGAGAACCTCGCGCGTCAGGCGCAGCTGGCATCGGCACAAAAGGCGGTGGAGCCCGCCGATGCCCTGCCCGATCCCAAACTGATTCTCGGCGTCGACAACCTGCCCGTCGAAGGCCCAGACCGTTACACCCTGAATCGGGACTTCATGACCATGCGCCGCATCGGGCTCATGCAGGAGGTCCCGAACGGCGACAAGCGTCTGGCCCGGCGCCACCTGGCCGAGGCCTCCGTGGTGCGGGCCGAGGCCGAGCAGCGTGCCATGCAGCTAGAGGTCAAGCGCCAGACGGCGGCGAGCTGGCTGGATGTCTACTACGCCGAACGCAGCGTCGGCCTGTTCGATCGGCTGGCAGGGCAGATCGACATGCTGCGCTCGACCGTGCAGGCCCGGATTGCAGGCGGCAATGCCCAGCCGGGCGAGCTGCTGGAGGCCGATCAGCAAGCCCTGGCCTTGCAGGATAGGCGCGACGAGCTGAGCCGCGATGTAGCGATCGCCCGGGCCAAACTGCGCCGCTGGATAGGCAACGAGGCCGACCAGCCGCTGAGCGGAGACGCGCCCGAGCTGGGCCTCGCGGCGGCGCACCTGCAGCAGCGCATGACCGCGCACCCCGAGCTGCGCGCCGCCTCGGCCCGGGTCGGCGAGGCCAGCGCCGAGCTGGACGAAGCCATCGCCGAGAAGACCCCCGACTGGGGCGTCGAGCTGGCCTACAACAACCGCGACAACCAGTTCGGCGACATGCTGATGGTGCAGTTCACCTTCGACCTGCCGATGTTCGTCGGCACCCGCCAGGGCCCCAAGATCGGCTCCAAGCAGCAGAGCCTGGCGCAGATGGAGGCCGAGCAGGAGGTCCTGCTGCGCGCCCATCGGGCCGAGCTGGAAAGTGGCCTGGCCGAGCTCGAGCAACTGCGCAAGACCCTGGCCCGCACCGAAAGCAGCCTGATCCCGCTGGCGAGCAAACGGGCCGACCTGGAACTGGCCGCCTACCAGGCCGGCAACAGCCAGCTGGGCGCCGTCATCACCGCCCAGCGCGAGCTGATCGAGGCGCAGCTGCGGCAGATCGAGCAACAGCGCAAGCTGAGCCTGCTCTCCGCCAACCTGCATTACGCCTATGTGGAGGGACTGCAATGAGAGTCTCGGTAGCAGGATTCACCCTCGCCTTGCTGGCCGTGGGCATTGGCGCGGCCGCTGGCGGCTACTGGCTGGCCCAGCAGCAGGCCGAGCATGGCGCCCCACCAGGCGCGGCACCGGCGCAGGAGCGTCCGGTGCTCTACTGGTACGACCCAATGCAACCGGAGCAGCGCTTCGACAAGCCGGGAAAGTCGCCCTTCATGGACATGCAGCTAGTGCCCAAATATGCGGGCTCCGAGCAGGACTCCTCGGCCCTGAGCGTACCGGCCCAGGCCGTGCAGAGCCTGGGCATGCGCACCTCGACCGTGGTGCGCGGCGTGCTACCCTCGGGCATCGAGGCGGTCGGCTCCCTGGCCTACAACCAGCGCGAGGTGGCGAACCTGCAGGCCCGCGCCGGCGGGTTCGTCGAGCGGGTCTACGGCCACGCCCCGGGTGACGTGCTGCCAGCCAACACGCCCCTGGTCGACCTGCTGATTCCTGAGTGGTCCGCCGCGCAGCTGGAGTTCCTCGCCGTGCTGGCGACCGCCGACGCCCGCCTGATCGTCGCGACCCAGGAGCGCCTGCGCCTGCTCGGCATGCCACGCGCGCTGATCGAGCAGGTGCGCCGCAGCGGCAAACCCAGGGCGCTGCAGACCCTCACCACGCCCATCGCCGGCGAGCTGCAGGCATTGGAGGTGCGTACCGGGATGACAGTGGCCGCCGGTCAGGACCTGGCGCGGATCAACGGGCTGTCCACGGTCTGGCTCGATGCGGCGATACCCGAGGCCATGGCCGGAACGGTTCAGCTCGGCAGCGAGATCCACGCCAGTCTGACGGCCTTTCCCGGGCAGCCGCTGCAGGGCCGCGTCATCGCCCTGCTGCCGAGTGCGGACCCACAGACCCGCACCGTCACCGTACGCAGTGAGCTGCCCAACCCGACAGGCAAACTGCGCCCCGGCATGTTCGCCGCCGTGCGTCTGAACAGCGAAGCCGAGCAGCCCGCACTGCTGGTGCCCAGCGAGGCGGTGATCCGCACCGGCAAGCGCGCGCTGGTAATGCTGGCCGAAGACGACGGACGCTACCGCCCGCAGGAAATCACCCTGGGCCGCGAGGCCGATGGCCGCCTGGAAGTGCTGTCCGGTCTCGCGGAAGGCCAGGCGGTGGTCACCTCCGGCCAGTTCCTGATCGACTCGGAGGCCAGCCTGCAGGGCGTCATGGCCGGCAAGGCGGAGCAGGCGCTCGCCCCGGGGCTGCACGAATCCCATGGCGTGATCCGGGCGCTGGATAGCCAGCGGGTCACCCTGGAGCACGGCCCCTTCGAGAGCCTGAACATGCCCGGCATGACCATGCCCTTTCCCCTGGCCAGTCCTTCGGTGGCCGCCGGCCTCAAGCCCGGCGACCACGTGCGCATCGGCGCCCGGCTGACGGATAGCGGGCTGCTGATCGAGCAGCTCGACAAGCAGGGAGAGCAGCCATGATCGCGCGCCTGATCCACTGGTCGATCGGCAATCGCTTCCTGGTGCTGCTGGCGACCCTGTTCATCAGCGCCCTGGGCATCTGGTCGGTGCGCAGCACGCCGCTGGATGCGCTGCCGGATCTGTCCGACACCCAGGTCATCATCCGCACCAGCTTCCCCGGCCAGGCACCGCAGATCATCGAGAACCAGGTGACCTACCCGCTGGCCACCACCATGCTCTCGGTGCCGGGGGCGAAGACGGTGCGCGGCTACTCATTCTTCGGCGACTCCTTCGTCTATGTGCTGTTCGAGGACGACACCGACCTCTACTGGGCCCGCTCGCGGGTGCTGGAGTACCTCAACCAGGCCCAGGAGCGCCTGCCCGAGGGCGTCACCACCACCCTAGGCCCGGATGCCACGGGCGTCGGCTGGATCTACCAGTACGCCTTGGTCGACCGCAGCGGCCGGCATGACCTGGCCCAGCTGCGGGCGCTGCAGGACTGGTTCCTCAAGTACGAGCTGAAAAGCCTGCCCAACGTGGCCGAGGTGGCCACCCTCGGCGGCATGGTCAAGCAGTACCAGGTGCTGCTCGATCCGCAGAAGCTGGTGGCCTACGGCGTGACCCAGCAGGAGGTCGAGGCGGCGCTGAAGAGCGCCAACCAGGAGACCGGTGGCGCCATCCTGGAGCTGGCCGAGCGCGAGTACATGGTGCGGGCCTCCGGCTACCTGCAGAGCCTGGAGGACTTCCGCCAGGTGCCGCTGCGAGCCTCGGCCAGCGGCGTGCCGGTGCTGCTGGGCCAGGTGGCCACCATTCAGTTGGGGCCGGAGATGCGCCGTGGCATCGCCGAGCTGGACGGTCAGGGCGAAGTGGTCGGCGGCGTGGTCATCCTGCGCTCGGGCAAGAACGCCCGCGACACCATCGCCGCCGTGAAGGCCAAGCTGGACAGCCTGAAGGGCAGCCTGCCGGCCGGCGTCGAAGTGGTCACCACCTACGACCGCGCCGAGCTGATCGACCGTGCCATCGACAACCTCAGCTACAAGCTGCTGGAAGAATTCGCGGTGGTCGCCCTGGTCTGTCTGATCTTCCTCTGGCACCTGCGCTCCTCGCTGGTGGCGATCATCACCCTGCCCCTGGGCATCCTGATGGCCTTCATCGTCATGCGCTACCAGGGCATCAACGCCAACATCATGTCGCTCGGCGGCATCGCCATCGCCATCGGCGCCATGGTCGATGCCGCCGTGGTGATGATCGAGAACGCGCACAAGCACATCGAGGCCTGGAAGGCCCGACACCCAGGCGAACAGCTGCAGGGCGAGGCGCACTGGCGGGTGATCGGCGAAGCCGCGGCCGAGGTCGGCCCGGCGCTGTTCTTCAGCCTGCTGATCATCACCCTGTCGTTCCTCCCGGTGTTCACCCTGGAGGCGCAGGAAGGCCGGCTGTTCGGCCCGCTGGCCTTCACCAAGACCTATGCGATGGCCGCCGCCGCCGGGCTCTCGGTCACCCTGGTGCCGGTGCTGATGGGCTACTGGATCCGCGGGCACATTCCCAACGAACAGCAGAACCCACTCAACCGCTGGCTGATCGAGGCCTACCGGCCGGTACTGGAAAGGGTGCTTACCTGGCCCAGGGCCACGCTGGCCATGGCCGTGCTGGTGTTCCTCTCCAGCCTATGGCCGCTGAGCCAGCTCGGCGGGGAGTTCCTCCCGCCCATGGACGAGGGCGATCTGCTGTACATGCCCTCGGCCCTGCCCGGCCTGCCGGCCAGCAAGGCCAGCCAGCTGCTGCAGCAGACCAACCGCATGATCCTCACGGTGCCGGAAGTGGCGCGGGTGTTCGGCAAGGCCGGGCGGGCGGAAACCGCCACCGACCCGGCGCCGCTGGAGATGTTCGAGACCACGGTGCAGTTCAAGCCACGCGAGCAGTGGCGGGAGGGGATGACGCCGGAGAAGCTGATCGAGGAGCTGGACCGCGCGGTGAAGGTTCCCGGGCTGTCCAATATCTGGGTACCACCGATCCGCAACCGCATCGACATGCTGGCCACCGGGATCAAGAGCCCGATTGGGGTCAAGGTTGCCGGCACCAAGCTGGCTGACATCGAGCGCATCACCCGCGACATCGAGGCCGTGGCCAAGGCGGTGCCCGGAGTCAGCTCGGCGCTGGCCGAGCGCCTCACCGGCGGGCGCTACGTGGACATCCGGATCGACCGCCTGGCCGCGGCACGCTACGGCCTGAGCATCGCCGACGTGCAGTCGGTGGTGGCCGGCGCCATCGGCGGCAGCAACATCGGCGAGACGGTCGAGGGGCTGGCCCGCTTCCCGATCAGCCTGCGCTACCCCAGGGAGTGGCGCGACAGCCCGGAGGCACTGCGGCGCCTGCCGGTGCTTACCGCCAGCGGACAGCAGATCACCCTGGGCACGGTGGCCGAGATTGCCCTGAGCGAGGGGCCGCCGATGCTGCGCAGCGAGAACGGGCGACTGTCCGGCTGGGTCTATGTCGATGTCCGCGGGCGCGACCTGGCTTCGACCGTGCGCGAATTGCAGCAACGCGTCGCCGAGCGCGTGCGACTGGACGCCGGCATGACCGTCTCCTACTCCGGCCAGTTCGAGTTCCTCGAGCGCGCCAATGCGCGGCTGAGCTGGGTGGTGCCGGCGACCCTGCTGATCATCTTCGTGCTGCTCTACCTGACCTTCAGCCGCTTCGGCGAGGCCCTGCTGATCATGGCCACCCTGCCCTTCGCCCTGTCCGGCGGCATCTGGCTGCTCTACTGGTTCGGCTTCAACCTGTCGGTGGCCACCGGGGTGGGCTTCATCGCCCTGGCCGGGGTCTCGGCCGAGTTCGGGGTGATCATGCTGCTGTACCTGAAGAACGCCTGGCAGGCGCGGCTGGATGCGGGGCGCGGCGACGCCGCGGCGCTGCTCGAGGCGATTCGCGAAGGCGCGGTGCTGCGCGTGCGGCCCAAGGTGATGACGGTGGCGGTGATCATCGCCGGTCTGCTGCCGATCCTCTGGGGCGGCGGCGCCGGCTCCGAGGTGATGAAGCGCATCGCCGCGCCCATGGTCGGCGGCATGATCACCGCACCGCTGATGTCCATGCTGGTGCTGCCGGCGGCCTACTGGCTGATGCGTCGGAAGAGGCCCGGAGAGTAGGTCCTGGGCCGGCTCGGTCGGCGGATCAGATCCGCTGGCTGAGCCGAGACTGCGCCAGGTCTGCTAGCGCGCTCTCAATGCCGCATTGAGCCGATCAACCACTTCCGCCCAGTCCGCATCGCGCAGGATTTCCTCGCGCAGCATCGTGGCCTGGGCCGGCGACCAGAACGACGCATCCTCCAGCTTGATCTGGCCATCCAGCGGCGAATGCTGGGCGATGAACTGGCGAATCCCGCCGATATCCACGGGCAGGCCCAGCTGGGCAAACAGTTCGCTGAACCGGTGGTATGAAGGTTCCATATGCCTTGGCTCCAGAGTGCGCGGGGTTCAGCCCCGAAAAGGAAAGGATCGCCCTGATCCTGGGCGTGTCAACGTGCCCCGCTCCGCTCACCGAAGCGCGGAATAAACCTGGGGGTGGCCTGTGCGTAGGCCTCATAGGCGGCGCCGAACTCGCGGCGCATGTCACGTTCCTCGGTAACCGCCAGACGGCCGTACATCACCAGCAACACCGGGAACATCGCCAGCGTCAGGAGGGTCGGCCACTGCAGCAGGAAGCCCAGCAGGATCATCACGAAAGCCACGTACTGCGGATGGCGGATCCTGGCGTAAGGCCCGCTCGTGGCCAGCGAGTGATGGCGCTGCGCGTGATACAGCACGTTCCAGGCGGACGACAGCAGATAGAAGCCCAGGCCCAGGAACAGGTAGCTGGCAATATGCAGGACGCCGAAATGTGGATCGCCCTTCTCGCCCAGCAGCGTCGACCACAGATGGCCGGCGTCATGGGAGAGCAGATCGAGGCTGGGGAACCGGGACTGCAGCCAGCCCGACAACAGATAGATCGTCAGCGGGAAGCCATACATTTCCACGAACAGCGCGACGATGAACGCCGAGAAGGCGCCGAAACTGCGCCAGTCCCGGGCGGTCGCCGGCTTGAAGAAGCTGAAGGCGAACATGATGAAGATCGCCGAGTTGATGAACACCAGCGACCACAGGCCATAGGCGGCTTCGGCATGATTCATGGCCGATCCTCCGGCTTGTCGGCATCGGTCTTTTCCGTCCGCTGCCGGTGCCCGCCGTGCCCATGGTGCATGAAGACATGCATCAACGGGCAGGCGAGCAGCAGCAGGTAAGGCAGAGCCTGGAGCACATGGGCGAGGTGCTCGGTCAGCAGGAAATAACCCGCCACCGCTCCCATGACCAGCAGCCCTGCCGAATAACGCGAACCCCAGAAGCTGGGGGGCGAACCTTGTTCGTCGGAATGCGGGGGCATGGCGACACCTCGCGGTGCGAATGGATTAGTTGGGCGCTCCAGACGGCATGCGATCCATCATCATCTGCATCATGGACTCCATCATGTCCATGCGCTTTTCCATCATCTGCTGGCGTGCGCCCATGTCCGCCTCCATGCCCTTGCCGCCCTGCATGGCGCCCATGCCCGACATTCCACCCATGGACTTCATCATGGCCATGCCTTCCTGCATCAGCTTCATGTGCTCGCCCATCAGCGCCTGACGTTCTGCCGGGGTCTTGGCGGCCATCATTTTTTCATGCATGGACTGCATCGCCTTCATGTGCTGGTCCATCCCGGCCATTTGTCCCTGTCCCATTTGCGGCACCGCGGGCGCCTCGGTGGCACTGGCGGCCGGCGCATCGGCCGGATGGTGGGCCGAGTGGTCCTCAGCATCATCTTGGGCGATGGCGCCGAGAGACACCGCAACCATGCAGATTCCGATCAGTGCATTACGTGACATCGTCTTCTCCCTTAGCCATGCGCCATGGCTTTCTTTAGAAATCATAGCTCCAGCAACCGACTCACCCTCTACCGCGCCGGGATAAAGGCTCCCGGCTATCCGGTGACTGGCCTCGCGGAGTACTACTGACCGGGATACTCAGCAACGATCTGGTCAGTGCCCGCATTGGTCAGGCCGATGACTTGGTAGGCATGCTGCACGCTACCGACCTCCATTCCTGGAGAGCCCGCCGGCATCCCGGGAACAGCGATACCGACCAAGTCATTGCGCTTGGAGAGCTCGACTACCTGAGCGGCCGGCACATGACCTTCGACGAACTTGCCGTCAATCACCGCGGTATGGCACGACGCCAGTCGAGGAGCGACTCCCAGCTTCTGCTTCACCGAGGCCATGTCGCTTTCAACGTGGTCGACAACCGTGAAGCCGTTCGCTTCCAGATGCGAGATCCACTTCTTGCAGCAGCCGCAATTGGCATCCCGGTGCACATCGATAGTCATGGACTCGGCGGCCTGTACGGCAGTGATGCTGAACAAGGCGGTCAGGGCCGCCAGGCGCACGGCTTTGCTTTTAACCTTCATGTACGTGCTCCTTGCCATCACTGTGAGTGTGGGTTTTGGGGGCGGTTTTCGGGGGTTGCTCCGCATGATGAGCACCGGAGCCGCCCGTATCCTCAGTGGAAGCATTCTCTGCGTGAGGATCGGTGCCGGAGGCCGCACCACCATGGTGATCTGCAGCCGCATCATGGTGTCCAGGTGCTGCTTCTGCAGCCCCAGAACCATGGTGACCCTCGCCTGCAGCTGCACCGTCATGATGGCCCGGCTTGTTGTCGCCATGCTGCCCTTCATGGTTGTGCATCCGGCTTTCGCCACCGCCATGCTGGTGACCGCTGCTGGATGCCACCAGGGCCTGGTATTGCGCGGCGTCCATCCCGGGCATCTGGTTGATGAAGGCGACCATGCCCCAGATGTACTCGTCACCCATGCTGGTGCCCCAGGCCGGCATGCCACTGGCCTTGATGCCGTGCTTGATGACCCAAAAGGCGGCGGCCGGGCTGCCATCGATACCGACCTCGGACAGATTGGGGGGCGCAGGATAGAGCGCTTGGCTCAGCTCGGTCTTGGCCACGCCCGGCGCTAGGTGACAACCGATGCACATGGCGTTGTAGTTGCCGGCACCGGCACGGATCAGCGCCTCGTCGTCCAGTTTGGGCACCTCGATGTTCCGCGAGCGGACTTCTATGGAGCGATCACGCGCCATCGTGAGGAAGGCGTGCACGGCCGGGAAATGGGGATCGTCGGCGCCGACGTTGACCAGGCCGGAATAGGCCCCAGCCAGTAGCGCAACGCTACCGACCGCTCCTGCCGCCACCAGGGTCACAATTGTTCTTTTCATATCAGGCTCTCAAAACCACATCCGAACACCGGCGACCAGACGCGCCTCTTCCTTATCTCCACCTTCGTCACGCGCCATATCTGCGGTGTTGCCATAGACACGGTTCCAGGACACGCCGATATAGGGCGCGAACTGACGGACGATTTCGTAGCGCAGGCGCAAGCCCAGCTCGGTGTTGGCCAGCCCCGAACCGACGCCCCGCTCGGGGTCGTTCTTGCCATAGAAATTCACTTCGGCGGTGGGCTGCAGAATCAGCCGGTTGGTCAGCAGAATGTCGTACTCACCCTCCAGGCGAGCCGCGGTCTGGCCGTTCTCGCCGACGAAGGCGGTGGCCTCGGTCTCGAAGGCATAGAGCGCCATGCCCTGCACACCGAAGGCCGCCCAGGTCTGCGGTGATTCGGGCTTGAAGTCCTGGCGGACACCAGCGACAACATCCCACCAGGGTCCGATCGAGTGCCCATACAGTAGCTGCAGCTCAGCATCCTCGGTGACGCCGTTGGTGCGTTCACCTTCTGAACGGAACCAGAGCCGGTCGATGTCGCCACCCACCCAGCCGGAGGCTGCCCAGGCCAGGGTGCTGCCCTCATCGGCATCCTGGTATTCGAGCTGATCGAGCAGGAAGAAGCTGTTCAGGCCACTGTCATGCACCGAATGGCCGGGTAACGGCGGAAACGCCGCCTGACGGTCGGCGTCGGTCAGCACCGGAATGGGCGTACGGCTGGTGGTTCGCGGCGCCTCGGCAGAACCATGGTTCATCTGGGAGTGATCCATGCCTCCATGATCCATCCCTTTCATTTGCCCCGGCATGGCGCCATGGTTCATCTGGCCGTGGTCCATGTCCTTCATCGGGGCCTGAGCAGGACCATGGTTCATCTGGGAATGATCCATGGCGCCGTGGTTCATTTGGCTGTGGTCCATGCCCTTCATCGGTGCCTGGGCAGCGCCATGGTTCATCTGGCTGTGATCCATCGGCATGCTGCCGTGGCCCATGGCCGCATGATCCATTTCCGCCGCCAGGGCGGCGCCGCTGCCCAGGGCGCCCAGCGACACGGCCAGCGCGAGCAGGGCGCGGCGCTTGGGTAAATTGTTCATCGGTTATCTCCTTTACTCGTCCACCCGCACTTCACGGAGCATGCCCATTTCCATGTGCAGCAGCAGGTGGCAGTGGTAGGCCCAGCGCCCCAGGGCATCGGCCGTCACGCGGTAGCTGCGCTTCGAGCCCGGCGGCATGTCGATGGTGTGCTTGCGCACCAGGAAGTTGCCGTTTTCGTCTTCCAGGTCGCTCCACATGCCATGCAGATGGATGGGGTGGGTCATCATGGTGTCGTTGACCAGGGTGATACGCAGCCGCTCGCCATACTTGAGGCGCAGCGGTTCGGCATCGGAGAACTTGATGCCGTCGAACGACCAGGAGAACTTCTCCATGTGCCCGGTGAGGTGCAGTTCGATGGTGCGCCCCGGTTCGCGGCCATCGGGGTCGGGGAAGGTGCTGCGCAAATCCGCGTAGGTCAGGACCCGCCGCCCGTTGTCGCGCAGGCCGATGCCCGGGTCGCTCAGCTTGGGCACCGGCGTCATGGTCTGCATGTCGACCAGCGGGTTGTCGGTCTCGGAAGCCGGGTGCGACTGCATCGCGCCGCCCATGCCGGCCATTGCGGAATGATCCATGCCGGCCATCTTGCTGTGATCCATACCGGCCATGCTGCCATGGTCCATGCCGCTCATCTGGCTATGGTCCATACCGCCCTGCGTGGCGCCATGATCCATGCCACCCATGCTGCCGTGATCCATGCCCATGTCCGCCATAGAGATCAGCGGACGCGGGTCAGGTGACGGTACCGGCGCGCTCAGGCCCTCGCGCACCGCCAGGGTGCCGCGGGCATAGCCGGTACGGTCCATGGATTGCGCGAAGAGGGTGTAGGCCTGCTCGCTCTCGGGCTCGACTATGACATCGTAAGTTTCGGCCACGGCGATACGGAACTCGTCGACGCTGACCGGTTTGACGTACTGCCCGTCGGCCGCCACTACCGTCATCTTCAGGCCCGGGATGCGCACGTCGAAGTAGGTCATGGCCGAGGCATTGATGAAGCGCAGGCGGAGCTTCTCGCCCGGCTTGAACAGGCCGGTCCAGTTGCCGTCCGGCGCCTGGCCGTTCATCAGATAGGTGTAGGTGTAGGCACTGACATCGGCGAGGTCGGTGGGGCTCATCTTCATTTCGGCCCACATCTTTCGATCGGCGACCGCGGCCGACCAGCCCATCTCGCTCACGTCGCCGATGAAATCGCCGACGGTACGCTTGTGCTGGTTGTAGTAGTCCGACTGCTTCTTCAGCTTGGCCAGAACACGGGCGGGATTCTCATCGGTCCAGTCGCTCAGCAACACCACGTAGTCGCGGTCATAGCTGAACGGCTCGGGCTCTTTCGCGTCGATCACCAGGGCGCCGTAGACCCCGACCTGCTCCTGCAGGCCCGAGTGGCTGTGGTACCAGTAGGTACCGTTCTGGTTGACCTTGAAACGGTACTCGTACATGCCGTCGGGGGCGATGCCATGGAAGCTCAGGCCGGGCACGCCGTCCATGTTGGCGGGCAGGATCATGCCGTGCCAGTGGATGGAGGTGTCCTCCCTGAGCCGATTGCGCACGCGAAGGGTGACCGTGTCGCCCTCCCGCCAGCGCAAGATCGGTCCGGGCAGCGAACCGTTGATGGTCATGGCGGTACGCGCCGCACCTGTGATGTTCACCGGGGTCTCGCCGATAAACAGATCGAAATCCGTGCCACTCAGCACGTTGGGCTGGCCAGGGCTGGTCACGGCCCAGACCGGCGTGCGCCACATGCCCAATCCGCCCAGAATACCGGTGGCGGCCAGGCCTTTGACGAAGGTTCGTCTTGTGGTTTTGCTTTGCATGCCATTGCGTCCAGTCAGATGAGCCGGAACTATCAGGACCGGCGTCGGATTTTTTGCGACTTCAGTTGCAGCGGGTTTCCCCTCGATACTTGCTCGCTCGCCGGTGCACAGGACACTGCGGCAGCGAGCAGTATGAAACTGCCATATCTCACCCCTCAGGGTGATTACATTTCTGTCAGCTTGGCTCAGCAGTTGGCATGCCCGGGCTGCTTGGCGTGCTCGCCGACGACCGGTGCCTCGTCCTTCTGCTGCTGAGCGACCTGATAGGTTTCCATGGATGCCTGGCGGGCCTGCTCCATGCGCGCAAACGTCCGATCCGCACCGCCCTCGGCCATGGCCAGGCCGGAAACACTGAGAGCGGTCACAGCGAGCAGTACTTTGAGCGTTTTCATCTAGAGTTCCTCTTGGGTTGGGTAAGCCTCTTGAAACCGAGGCCGAGCATCGGGTTCGTCGTCACCTTAGCCAGGGCGCCCTGTCAGAAGCCTGAGCCGGAAATTACAGTTCTGTCAGGTAGCCATTTCCTGCTTGTCGAGCGTCCCGCCCGCTCGGTAGTGTCTGCCCATGCCTTTCCGATGCCTTGCGGGTCGCCTGGAAAGGTAGGCTCGGCAGCTATGCCTATGCTTCCCCTGAACGGGCCACGCACGGCCTGCCCCGATACCACCAAGAGAGATCATCACCATGTCGACAAAATCCAGCACCGTCACCGGTGCCGCCCTGGCCCTTATGGCAGCCAGCCTCTTCAACACCCTGCCGGCACAGGCGATGCAAGATGCCCAAACGGGAGAAGTGAAGTGTTTCGGCGTCAATGGCTGCAAGGGCCAGAACGACTGCATGACCGCCAAGAACTCCTGCAAAGGCCAGGGCGAGTGCAAGGGCCAGGGCTTCAAACTGATGACCCAAGCCCAGTGCGACGAAGCCGGTGGCAAGACCAGCGAGTGATGCCGCCCCGGGGAGTGCCCGCCACTCCCCATGCTGGAGCAGTGAATGAGCATGCGCACTACGCTGGGTTTCGGCCTTGGCCTACGCAGCGAGTATTACCAGCAGATCCTGGAGCAGCGCCCCAGGATCGACTGGTTCGAAGTCATCTCCGAGAACTATCTGGTGGACGGCGGCAAGGCCCTCTACTTTCTCGACGCGATCAAGGAACACTATCCCCTGGTCATGCACGGGGTCTCGCTGTCGATCGGCGGCGCCCACGCCCTGGACCTCAGCTACCTGCGCCGGCTGCGCAAGCTGGCGAATCGGGTCCAGCCCCAGTGGGTCTCCGACCACCTGTGCTGGAGCCGGGGCAATGCCCATCAGCTGCATGACCTGCTGCCCCTGCCCTTCACCGAGGAGAGCCTGCGGCATGTCGCCGAGCGGGTGCGCGTGGTGCAGGACATCCTGGAGCGCCCCCTGGTGCTGGAGAACGTCTCCGCCTACCTGCAGTGGAAAAGCTCCTGCATGAGCGAATCGCAGTTCCTCGCCCGGCTGAGCCAGATGACCGGCTGCGAGCTGCTGCTCGATGTGAACAATGTCTACGTCAGCTCACGCAACCAAGGCTTCGATCCCTGGCAGTTCATCCTGGAGCTGCCGCGCGAGTGCATCCGCCAGATCCACCTGGCGGGGCACAGCGACTACGGGCAGTACCTCATCGACACCCACGACGCGCCCATCGCCGACCCGGTCTGGGCGCTTTACGGCAAGGCCCTGTCCCATCTCGGGCCGACCGCCACCCTGATCGAGCGCGACGATCATTTCCCGCCCCTCGACGAGCTGCTGGCCGAACTGGATCAGGCCCGCGCACTTGCCGATGACGCCCTGAGAGCCGAACCATGCAGCTGAGTGCACTGCAGGAAGCACTGCAAGCCTACCTGGCCGGCGCATCCGACCGCCCCCCGGCCGAGCTGCTGGAACAGCTGCAGGGCAGCGCCGCGCTGGGTGCCGCCGACGGCCTGCGGATCTACCACAACGCCTACCGCGCACGCCTGCTGGCGGTGCTGCGCGAGGACTTCCCGGCGCTTCAGCAATGGCTGGGCGCGGAGTCGTTCGAGCAACTGGCGCTGGCCTATCTCGCCGCCTGGCCGTCGCGGCACTTCAGCCTGCGCTGGCTGGGCGAGAAGCTGCCCGAGTTCATCGCCGGCTATGTCGCGGAGCCGCAGCTATCGCCGCTGCGCGAGCTCGCCACGCTGGAGTGGGCCTTCACCCTGGCGTTCGATGCCGCGGATGCCGAGGTGCTCTCGGCAGCAGACATGGCCTGCCTCCCGGCCGAAGACTGGGTCTCCCTCCGGGCGTCGCTGGCACCCTCGGTCAACTGGCTGCAGCTGCAGTACAACACGCTGGCGCTATGGAAGGCTGCCAAGGACGGAGAACCGCTCCCGGAACTCATCCGCCTGCCCGACGCCTGCAGTTGCCTGGTATGGCGGCATGATCTGCTCTGCCGCTATCGCAGCCTGGAGCCAGACGAAGCGACGGCCCTGCGCTCGTTCGTAGGCGGCGAGTCCTTCTCCGGGCTCTGCGCGGCGCTGCTCCCTCATCATGGCGAACAGGCGCCGCTGCAGGCAGCCGTCTGGTTGCGCCAGTGGGTCAGTGATGGGCTGCTGGTGCGTCTCAAGGCCGGGGCGTGATGGCCACCGGCCTCGCCACGAGCGCAGTCTTGCCTATGCGCCGATCTCGGCGCCAAAGCCCAACCGCTGCACCAGCTCACGCAGGCTTGCCGCGCTTTCGCTAGTCTCGACCACCACCCTGCCAGTGGCCCGGTCTACCTCGATCCGTGCCTGCTGATCAATGGCCTGGATCGCCCTCGTGATCTTGCTCACGCAGCCGCCACAGCTCATTCCAGTCACGTTCAAAACGACCATAAATCACCTCATCTCAGGAACGGCACCCGTTGCCGTACCTTCAGCTTCAACCTTGACACATTGGCAAGGTCAAGCAGCCTTAGAGGAATAAATGCAGATCAGCGCCGGGCCGCTGCCCGACTAGTCGATCCGGGTCTGCCGCAGGCGCAGCGCATTAAAGACCACCGACGCCGAACTGACGCTCATCGCCAGGGCAGCGACCAGCGGTGACAGCAGATGGCCCGTCAGGGGGTACAGCAGCCCGGCCGCCAGCGGGATGCCCATGGCGTTGTAGAGGAAGGCAAAGACCAGGTTCTGCCGCATGTTGCGCACCGTGGCCAGCGACAAGGTGCGCGCGCGCAGGATGCCCATGAGGTCGCCCTTGACCAGAGTCACCTGGGCGCTGTTCATGGCCACGTCGGTGCCCGTGCCCATGGCGATGCCCACGTCGGCCCTGGCCAGGGCCGGTGCATCGTTGATCCCGTCACCGGCCATGGCGACACGCCGGCCCTGGCCCTGCAGGGCGGCGGCCAGTTGCTCCTTGTCCTGCGGCTTGACCTCCCCGTGCACCTCCTCGATGCCCAGTTGCCGGGCAACGGCCTTGGCCGTCGTCAGGCCGTCGCCGGTGGCCATGATGACCTTCACATCCTCGCCTTGCAGCCTGGAAACCGCCTGCTGGGAGGTGGGTTTGATCGGGTCGGAAACAGCCAGCAGGCCCGCCAGGCGGCCGTCGACCGCCAGGTAGATGATGCTGATGCCCTCCAGGCGCAGTTGTTCGGCACGATTGCGCAGCGGGTCGATGTCGACGCCCGCCTCACCCATCAGCGCCGTGTTACCCAGCTGCAGCGAGCGCCCCTCGACGCGCCCGCGGACCCCGATTCCGGAGCCCGATTCGAAGGTCTCCGGCTTGGCCAGGACGAGCCCTTTGCCGCGGGCGTGATCGACGATGGCATGCGCCAGCGGATGCTCACTGCCCTGGTCGAGGCTCGCGGCGAGGCGCAGTACCTCGCCGGAATCGAAGGTGCCGGTGCCTTCCGCGCTGTGGAATACCGGGCGCCCTTCTGTCAGGGTGCCGGTCTTGTCGACGATCAGGGTGTCGATCTTGCACAGGTTCTCGATGGCGCCGGCATCGCGGAACAGCACGCCGCTGCCGGCGGCCTTGCCCGTCGCGACCATCACCGACATCGGCGTCGCCAGGCCCAGGGCGCAGGGACAGGCGATGATCAGCACCGCCACTGCGTTGATCAGGCCGAACACCCAGCCCGACTCCGGCCCGAACAGCCCCCAGCCGAAGAAGGTCAGCACCGCGACCAGGATCACCCCGACCACGAAATACCCCGCCACGGCATCGGCCATGCGCTGCATCGGCGCCTTGGAGCGCTGGGCCCGGGCCACCATCTGCACGATCTGCGACAGCATGGTTTCGGCGCCGACCTTCTGCGCCTCCATCACCAGGCTGCCATGGGTGTTCAGGGTGGCGCCGATCAGGGCATCGCCGACCCGCTTGGTGACAGGCACCGGCTCGCCGGTGAGCATGGACTCGTCGACCGCACTCTCACCCTCCAGCACCGTGCCGTCCACCGGCACCTTCTCGCCCGGGCGGACACGCAGATGGTCGCCCGGGTGGACATGGGTCAGCGGGATGTCCTCCTCGCGGCCATCGGCCCCGATGCGCCGCGCCGTCTTCGGTGCCAGCCCCAGCAGCGACTTGATCGCCGCAGAGGTCTGCGAGCGGGCCTTGAGTTCGAGCATCTGCCCCAGCAGCGTGAGCGAAATGATCACCGCGGCCGCCTCGAAATAGACGCCGATGCGCCCGTCCTGCACGAAGGCCGCCGGAAACCACTGTGGCACCAGGGTGGCAGCCACGCTGTAGAAGTAGGCGGCGGCGGTACCCAGGCCTATCAGCGTCCACATGTTCGGGCTGCGGCGGCGAATCGAGTCGATGCCACGGGTAAAGAACACCCAGCCGCCCCATAGCGTCACCGGGGTGGCCAGCGCCAGCTCGACCCAGTTCTGCTGCGTGCTGTGCATCAACTGCAGGGAGTGGCCAGCCATCGCCAGCAGGGTGACGATTACGGTCAGCGGCAGGGTCCACCAGAACCGCCGGGAAAAATCCTTCAGCTCGGGGTTTTCTTCCTCTTCCAGCTCCGGGATGACCGGCTCCAGAGTCATGCCGCAGATCGGGCAGTTCCCCGGCGTCGACTGGCGGATCTGCGGGTGCATTGGACAGGTGTATTCGGCGCCCGCAGGAGCCGCCGATTGCAGAGCGGCGGCAGGATGTTGATGCCCGGTATGCGCCGGATGGCCCAGGTATTGATGGGGACTGGCGCGGAATTTCTCCAGGCACTTGCTGCTGCAGAAGCGATAGCCCTGCCCCTCGAAACTCAGCTGGTACGGACTATCGGGCTTGACCTCCATCCCGCACACCGGATCGTGCTGAGTGTCCAAGTGCCCGTGCGAGTGATCGGCATGATCCTGGTCGTGCTGGCAGGAGGGGTTGTGCATGCGGGCTAAGTCCTATCGTCGTCCTTGGGGGCGGCAGAGCTGCCGGTATGGGAGTGACCGCCGTGATTGTGGCCAAACAGGTGCATCAGCGGGCACAGCAGCAATATCAGATACGGCAGGGCCTGGGAGAGGTGGCCATAGTGCTCGCGCACCACGTAGAACAGGCCGATGACAACCAGCATGATCAACACGATGCCGAACCGGCTCCGCCAGAAAGGAGGCTCTGCGTTACCGGAATGATGGGAGTGGTCCATGACAATACCCTCGATTCAAAGCCTTTGGGATCAGCATAGGCAGCGTAAGCCCGGCTGAGTTGACGCTCATCAATAAAGTCCGGCGCTTGAGTCCACAGCCGAAAATAAAGCACGACGCCAACTCGGCGCCGCCAGGCCAAAGGAGCAATCATGAAAGGCCTGAAAGTCAGGGGAGTGCCCGAGCCCACCAAAACAGGGCAGACGTCCATACCTGCAACCTAAGCGAATAAGCCTGTCAGCGACCTGAAGCCAGGATTACATTTCCGTAAGCTTCTGGTTGGCGGGCCTGTTTACCTGCACACTCGGTTCATGCCACATCAGGACCACCCGCATGAAACTACTGGTAGCCGAAGACGAACCCAAGACCGGCGTCTACCTGCAACAAGGGCTGACCGAAGCCGGCTTCACCGTCGACCGGGTCATGACAGGCACGGATGCGCTGCAGCACGCGTTGAGCGAGGCTTATGACCTACTCATCCTGGACGTGATGATGCCGGGCCTGGACGGCTGGGAAGTGCTGCGCATGGTGCGGGCCGCAGGCAAGGATGTTCCCGTGTTGTTCTTGACCGCACGCGACGGCGTGGAGGATCGCGTCAAGGGCCTGGAGCTTGGCGCGGACGACTATCTGATCAAGCCCTTCGCCTTCTCCGAGCTGCTGGCTCGGGTCAGGACACTGCTGCGCCGGGGCAACGGCTCGCCCACGCCGACCAGCATGAAAATTGCCGACCTCGAAGTCGACCTGCTGAGGCGCCGAGCCATTCGTGGAGGCAAGCGCATCGACCTCACGGCGAAAGAGTTTGCCCTGCTGGAACTGCTGCTGCGCCGGCGCGGCGAGATCTTGCCCAAGTCGATGATCGCCTCCCAGGTCTGGGACATGAACTTCGACAGCGACACCAATGTCATCGAAGTTGCCGTGCGCCGGCTGCGCGCCAAGATCGACGACGACTTCGAGCTCAAGCTGATCCATACCGCTCGCGGTATGGGCTACATGATGGATGCGCCGGAGTGAGGCCCAGTCATCTGTCCCTGACCGCGCGCATGAGTCTGATGTTCATGTCCGTGGTGATTGCCGTCCTGGTGGCAGCGGGGCTGGGCTTCAACATGCTCAGCCAGCACCACTTCAAGATGCTCGATCAGCAGGCGTTGGGCGAGAAACTCGAATCCACCCGCTACATCCTTGGCAATGCCGATGGCGCTAACCTGGCCGCCGAATTACCGCAACTGCAGGCCCTGCTGGGTGCTCATCAGGACCTGGCAGCGACCATCCTCTCCGGCGATGGCACCGTGTTGTTTACCGAGTCCGCAGCCGTCAAAATTCCCGTCATTGCCAGACGAGCCGAAGCCGGGATGTGGGACTGGCAAGACGGTGAGCACACATACCAGGGCGTGACCGCCAAAATCCAGGTCCCAGGGCAGCCCCAGCCTCTCACCGCAATACTCGCCCTCGACGTTACCAGCCATGCACACTTTCTCGACACGCTGCAGCGCTGGTTCTGGATCGGTCTGACCCTCAGCGCCCTGGTCAGTGCAGCGCTGGGCTGGGCAGTGGCACGCAGTGGCCTCGCTCCCCTGCGCCAGGTCACGCAGGTGGCCACCTCGATGTCCGCCCGTTCGCTGCAGGAACGCATTCCCCTAGGGCCGGTTCCACAGGAGCTGCAGCAACTGGTTCTCTCCTTCAACGCGATGTTGGCCCGGCTGGAGGACTCCTTCGTCCGGCTCTCCAATTTCTCCGCCGACATAGCCCATGAGCTACGCACTCCGCTCAGCAACCTGATGACCCACACCGAGGTGGTACTCAGTCAGAAGCGCAATACCGAGGCCTACGAGGAGAACCTGTACGCGAACCTGGAAGACCTGAAACGCATGTCCCGCATGATCGACGACATGCTGTTTCTGGCCAAGGCCGACAACGGCCTGATCGTCCCGGAACGAACCGAGATCGAACTGGCGGACGTTGCCGCCAAGCTGGCCGAGTACTACCACCTGCTGGCCGAAGAGCATGACATCCGAATCGCTGTAACGGGAACAGGCCGATTGCAGGGCGACCGGCTGATGCTCGACCGCGCGATCTCCAACCTGCTGTCCAATGCCCTGCGCTATACACCGGCGGGGCAAACGATTGCACTGCGAATCCACCAGACAGCCGACACCGCCAACCTTAGCATCGAGAACCCGGGCGGCATAATTGCCCCGGAGCACCTGGCGAAGCTCTTCGACCGCTTTTACCGGGTCGACCCCGCTCGACGCGAGGGCAGCCCGAGCAATGCCGGCCTGGGCCTGGCCATCACCCGCTCGATCATCGAGGCCCACAAAGGCCGCATCTGGTGTACTTCGGTAGAGGGCCTCACAGGTTTTCACATCGAGCTACCCCGGCTCCCGTCTATGGTTGACGCGAGCGTAAGGGCATAGATTGCTATTGGTTTCAAAATCGACAGATGACCGCTATTGGCCGATTCTGTTGAAAAAGTCCCTCTGTGATTTTCACCCGCGAAAGTGGGCGGTCTACGTTGAAATCTGAGCCAATGCCGGCACTGAATTGTTCCAGATTCCGCATAGCAACGCTTCAATCGGGCCTTTTTCCGCCTTCTGGCGAGTTCGTTGGGATGGAGCCGACTTTTTCAACAGAATCGGCCGGAAGCGGACCATCTGGGGTGGGCTTTGGGTTCATTGGTCATGGACGCACCAATGTCAATAACACCGACACACGGGGCGACCGGGTCGCCCTCCACGTCGCAGTGATACAGATCGACGAGAACTGCGCCAAGACATCAATACCGGTACCCTCTGGAATACCACTGGCTCGCCTTGGGCAAACAGAGGCGACTCAAACAGTCGGTCCCACTCACGCTCAACCGCCCCTTCGTGCTCGGGTCGCTTTTCGACGCCGGGATCCATATGCCTTCCTCCTTCCGTGTTCCGATTCGATAACCGCCAGGGGGCATGAGGGTTGCAGCTCCGCGACCAGGACCAACGGATAAGGGGATGAGATGGCCGTCGACTTAGTACACCTGATGCACTAATTAATTTTCATTCTCATCTATTGACGACCAGTAGGCAGCGCCGTAAGATGAAATTGTTCTCGCGGACTTCACTGCCATGTTGGCAGCTTAGAGATGATGAAACGCTTTCGAGCGAATTACCTTCACCACCCAGCGGGTGGCTGAACGCGAGAATGCTTTACCCTTCACTGCCATCTGGGCAGCTTAGAAAAAGGTTTGGATGGCCTCGGCCTACAACCCGAATGCTCCACGTAAATGGCCTTCTGACTGAGGCCATCTCAGCCAATGTAGGCTGTTTAGAGAGAATGTACCTATCCCTCGGGAAAGGCCCTGCTAAATGCAGAATTTCAGCCATGTAGGCTGTGGAAGGTAAGTGGGTCAGCACTCCTTCGCCCGGGAGATGCTCCGTAACATTCCGTTATGGGGAATCACCCAATAAGAAACCGCCTCTTGTGGGCGGTTTTTTATTTCCCTCCCAAGGTAGCCATCTTAGTAACCAAGGTTCAGTGGTTGAGGGTGCCGGCGTTTTTCAAGATAGTTGTCGCGTCGACCGTGTTTTCAGGCCGCCTTTTTCTGCGGCTGTTGTTCCTGCTCCCGCTCGGGGTTGAGTGTCACCGCTCCGACCGGCGT